>CACDOC010000011.1 GCA_902554355.1 uncultured SAR86 cluster bacterium
AAAAATATCTATGCTATAGCTTGCGGGATAGCTGATGGCCTTAGTTCTGGTGAGAATACAGTTGGGATGATAATGACAAGAGGTTTAGGTGAAATGAGTAGACTGGCAGTGGAGTTAGGAGCCAATCCTCAAACATTTTTAGGATTATCTGGAGTGGGTGACTTAATTACAACCTGTGCATCCCCATTAAGTAGAAATCATAAATTTGGTAAATATATTGGCGAAGGACTTACTGTAGAAAGTGCTAAAAAGAAAATAGGTCAAACGGTAGAAGGTCTAAAGACTCTAAAAGTAGTAAAGACTTTATCTGATGAAAGAAATATTAATATGCCAATAGTAGATTCTCTATATAAAATCATCTATAAAGGAGGGAATCTGAATGGTTCTATTCAAAATATTTTGGGTGAGGACTTAATTAAAGATGTAGAATTTTCTAAATAGTATTATGACAAAAGACGATAATGACAAAATAACTGATGCAGTTTCAGAAGAGTTTATTGATAGCGAAGAATGGAAAGAAAATCTGCTTAAACAGGGAAAGTGGTTGAGATTATTATGGATGATTGGGTTCTCATTCATTTATTACCTTTCGATGACTGTTTTATGGATTATTGTTTTAATTCAATTTTTATTCGTTCTTCTTACAGATAAAAGGAGTTCGAACGTTACAAAAGTTTCTAGAGGTTTTAGAAATTACATGGTTCAAATTTTAGATTACATCAATTATCACTCTAGCGAGAAACCATTCCCGTTTAGTGACTTTCCTGGTTCAGAGGAGGATAAATAGGAAAGAATTCATGAAAGATTTCAAAAATAAGATAGCTGTTGTAACCGGAGGTGGCACAGGGATGGGAAGAGAGCTTGTCCTTCAGCTGGCTGAAGAAGGATGTAACGTTGCAATGTGCGATGTTATATCTGAAAACATGGAAGAAACTTTCAAACTAGTTACCGAACAATCACCAGATGTATTGGTTACAAAGCATATTTGTGATGTAGCTAATGAAGAACAGGTATTGAAATTTAAGGATGAAGTTTTATCAGAGCATAAAACTGAAACAATAAATCTTCTCTTTAACAATGCCGGAATAGGGGGAGGGGCAAGTTTTGTCACCGGTTCCAGAGAAGAATGGGAAAAGTGTTTTGCTGTTTGCTGGTATGGTGTCTACTATTGTTCTCGAGCATTTATCCCTCATATTGTATCGAGTGAAGAAGGTCACGTGATCAATACAAGTAGTGTTAATGGATTTTGGGCTAGTCTTGGAGGAACACCCCACACTTCCTACTCAGCTGCTAAATTTGCTGTAAAAGGCTTTAGTGAATCCTTAATAGATGATTTTCGTTTGAATGCACCTCATGTAGGAGTTTCCGTAGTGATGCCGGGACATATAGGTACTTCTATAGCTATTAATACAGGAAAAATATTAGGTGGAGAAAGAACCGAAGAGGATTGGGAAATGGTTAAACAAAATATGATAAAGCTTGGAGCTCCAGTTCATAATCAATCTATAGAGCAAATTAAACAGATGGTACAAGAAAGAACTGATTCTTTTGCCGAGACGGCTCCCACTTCTTCCTCTGAAGCCGCAAAAGTAATCTTGGACGGAGTTAAAGAAAATAAGTGGAGAATTTTAATTGGTGATGACGCGAAAGCGATTGATGAAATGGTAAGAAGAGATCCTGAAGAAGCATATAATATTATGTTCCATGGAGAAAAAAGAGAGGACCTAAATGATTAAAAGTTTTAGAGACAAGGTGGCAGTAATTACAGGGGCCGGTTCTGGTATGGGACGTTACTTGGCAGTTTTATTAGCAAAAGATGGAGCTGATGTGGTTGTTTGTGATGTTAACCAAGAAACTTTAAACGAGACTGTGGAAATGTTAAGGCAATACAACGTATCTGTTTCTTCTCATGTTTTGGATGTAGCTGATAAGGAAGCTATCGAAGCTCTTCCTGAAAAGGTTGTCGAACAGCATGGCAAAGTTGATTTAGTTTTTAATAATGCAGGCGTAACTACTGGGTCTCATTTTAAAGACATGGATGAAGAAAATTGGGATTGGGTCATGGGTATAAATTTTGAAGGTGTAGTCAATAGCACCAGAGCATTCATACCTCATATGATTGATAGACCTGAAGCAGCTATAGTAAATACTTCTTCTATTTTTGGGATGGTCGCTGTTCCAGGACAAACTGTTTACCACGCCACTAAATTTGCTGTAAGAGGATTCACTGAAAGTCTTGCTATGGAAATGTCTCAATCTAATCCTAATTTACAAATTCATTGTGTACATCCCGGTCATATAGGCACCAACATTGCTGCCGATGCAAGAATGGATGAAGAGGAATTTAACAAACAACTAGAAGAACGAGAAAAACTTCCTAGTATATTTACGCGCAACGCTCCAAAAAGTTTAGAAGAAATGGGCGATCAATTCAGAGAGGGAGGTATGCACCCCAGCAGAGCTGCAAGTATTATTTTAAATGGGGTAAGAAAGAATAAGAGCAGGATATTTATTGGTTTGGATGCAAAGTTATTGGACCTTTCGCAACGCTTATTTCCTAAGCATTATCATAAAACATGGCCATTATTTATGCCTTTAATGATGATGTTTAGAGACAAAAAGCCTCTCAAATCACTTGATTAATTTCTTATACGTTGAATAGTTAGGGTTATCTACAGCTATTTTATTTTTGGAAAGAAGTACCAATAGATCTTTCAATGCCTCATCTGACAAATCTAAGTCCTCATTTTTAATCAAGTTCGAAAGTTCTTTGGTTGTTAGATCATCTGATTTAATGATAGCTGACATAGCTTTAATAACTTCTTCAGACAGCTGCTCCCCTTGATCAATCTCCCTTTGCACCATACCAAGTACATTGTTCGTAATTCTTAATTTAAAAGCTAAATGCGGTGGTAATTCATCTTTAATTTTAGTATCTAAGAAATCCATCACGGCTTTTATCAGTTCACTACTGGTTGGTCTATCAAAAATCATTATTCACCTCCTAAAAATAATAAATCGACAATATCTATTTCAGTTTCAGAGACCCTTCTGCCAATAGCCGCCTTTTCTATGGAATTGATCGTTCCATTTAAATGCGCGTAAGCTTGAATGAGGCAGATTACTCCCCATCTGAATGTTCCAAATACTTGCCAACACTTAACCATTTCTTTATCGACCTTTAACTTGCTTATCGAATTGTATCCTTCAAGTAAATCTTCTATTTCTCCAAAACCTCCTACGACTTTATCGTTTTTACCGAATCGCCAAGAGTTACCACAGACCCAACCTAAATCTTGAAGAGGGTTCCCTATATGGGCCAACTCCCAGTCTATAATTGATTGAAGTCCCTCTGCATTAACGATTATGTTTCCTAACCTAAAATCTCCATGCACTAGGCTTTCTTGAAAATTACCAAAGTCTTGCTCTTTTAGCCAAAGATAAGCGTATTCAAAAACAGGGGAGGGTTGCTCAAAAGATTGATAGGTTGAGTAGAGGTCCTCAAGCTGATCTTCAGCTGGTTTTTTAGGTAGGAAAGAAAAATTATTAATATCAACATTGTGAATTTTGGCAATGGCTTCTCCGCATTGGTAAGCCAGTATCGGAAGCGCCTTTTTATATTCTTTATCTCTTAGTATTTTTCTAGCAATGGACTCTCCCTCAACAAAATGCATTATGTAAGAGTCTCCTAGCTCTTCATCATTCTTAGAGACTGCCAATATTATTGGCACGGGTGCACCTACCTTAATTACTTCCTTTTGAATTCTAGCTTCATCTGCAGTTTTTATCGCAAGGGGCCCTTCTATACCTGAACCCCTTCTAAGAATCATCTTTGCAGATTGTTTAGCGTTAGAAACTTCAAATTTCCAGATCTCTTTAGAAGCTCCTCCCGTAAGAGGCTCAAGATTAGAAACTTTTCCTTCTATACCTACTTCAAGTAGTTTTTTAGAAAGTGCTGATGCTAATTCTTCTTGCATTAATTAGATTCTAAGCTGGCATCTCTTTCACCAAAATCCCATCCGGCACCATTATTTTGATAGTTCTTTAAAATTCTTCTCGCAACGGATTGAACGTGAACTTCATCGGGACCGTCATAAATCCTAGCTTCCCTAGCATGTCTATACATTAAGCTAAGAGGAGTGTCATCAGTAAGGCCTTTAGCACCATGAACTTGTATAGCTCTATCTATTACGTTATGAACCATTTTCGCACCCACAACTTTAATCATTCCTATTTCAATTCTTGCGTCATCTCCTTGATCTATTCTTTTTGCAGCATCTAGAGTAAGTTGTCTGCTAGCTTGAATTTCACAAGCACTATCAAATACAAACTTTTGTAACAATTGCTTATCAGCTAGTGAGCTCCCAAACGCTTCTCTTTCATGCATTCTTAAGCACATAAGGTCAAAAGCTCTTTGCGCTTGACCTAACCATCTCATGCAATGAAAGATTCTTCCTGGACCTAATCTTCTTTGAGCTATAAGAAATCCTTGACCCCTTGGGCCCAATAGATTTTCTTCAGGTACTCTTACGTTATCATATTCAACTTCATAATGACCTCCATGGCCACCATGGATTCCTAACACAGGAGTATCCCTTACGATCTTATAACCTGGATTGTCAGTCGGAACAATTATCATACTAAAAGCTCCGTGACTAGGAACGTCCAATTCTGTTCTACACATCACAGTTGTGTAAGTTGCTCCAGCCGCTCCAGAAGTGAACCATTTTCTTCCATTAATCACCCATTCATCACCTTCTAAAACGCCTGTGGTTTGAAGCTGAGTTGGATCTGAACTAGAAATATCTGGTTCGGTCATTCCAAAACTTGGAAAGATTTCGCCAGCTACAAGAGGTTCTAAGTATTCATCACGCCATCTTTTTGAAGCGAACTCTCTTAACATGATTGAATCTTGTAAAGAGTGTGTACCTAAAGCAACCATAGCACTTGATGACCTTCCTATTACTTCATTTATGTAGACATATTCCATAAAAGGCATGCCTTGACCTCCAATATCTTCAGGGTGTCCTAGGGCCCAGAGGTTATTATCTTTGGCCTTTTGCATTAACTCTTGCATTTTCTTAGCAGAATCATCATCCCTTTTATGGAGGACCTCTTCAGCAGGATAGACCTCATTCTCTACAAATTCTTTAACTTCTTTTCTTACATTTTTCCAATCTCTCTTCATCTTTCCCCCAACTAAAATTTAATTTGTTTTTTAAACCCTTTTAACTTCATACCTTTTCTAGAAATTTGTATATCCTTTTCTCCATTTAAAACATTTTCATTAAATTTGTACGTGACTTTATAGTTTCCCTTTAAAGATGACTCATTATACTTAATAGAATTTTTACGAGTTTTTTCTAGTGCTTTTAAATACTTATCATATTTACTTTTAGTAACTAAACTTTGTATTCTCATTCGAGTTTCCTCCGGAGAAAGGATAAATGCAGAAGCATTGTTCCCACCAAAACCTTTTGCGTTTAAGAAACAGCCTTTGTAAAAATCCTTTTCTTCAGCTTTATTTTCTAGAAGAATGTCTAAGTCTTTTGAATAAACATCTTCTGCTAAAGCATCGGTAGAATGTATGCCTGGTATTACTCCGTTGTTCCAAGTTCCAAGTGAAGCTATAAGTTGATCTCCTGAAGCTGGAGCCATACTATGACCGAGGTAGCTTTTTATAGCAGAAACCGGCCATTTTTTTATTCCAAAAGTTTGGGCTATCTCATTTAGGATATGTGACTCAGTAGTTCTATTTGCTGGAGTTCCAGTTCCATGAGCATGCACAAAAGTGTTTTGTCTTAAAGCTTTAATGCCTATCTCTTTTTCAGCATCAGCTGCACACTTTGCCATGGTTATGTAATTACCTACACCTGGTCCGCTTATAGAACTCTTATGTCCGTCTGAATGAGAGTGCACTGAAGGAACCGAACCATAAATATCTGCACCTAGCTCAATTGCAAGATTAGCTTCCATTAAAATTACAAATTGTGAAGATTCTCCTAGCACCATACCTGCATTATTACCGAAAGGACGGCAAGCTCGAGTTTGCATTGGGCCTGCATCAATTGATTCTCCATTTGAAGCTTGCATCTCAAGCATTCTTTTATCATCAGATAAAGCAGACATTGCAAAGAAGCCATCAATTATTTCAGGTGTTATAGGGGCTTCCGCTGCTCCCACAATTGAAACTTTAGAACTTCCTGATTCTATAGCTTCTTTTCCCATTTGTAAGTTATAAAGGAAAGTCGCACAAGCCCCGACACTATGACCAGTTCTTCCTACATTACCTAGAACATACGCATTAATGAAATCGGCAGACATTTCTACTAAACCTAAAGCTAGATTCTTTGAACTAGCTCTTGAACCTTTGATTCTAGATTGCATAAGACCTCCAAAACCAAAATTATCCAATTGGCCTATTGCTGCTCCACTGAATACTGAAACTTCGTCTGGATTAACTTTTTCTTGAACTTCTTCCCATTTAAATCCAAGCTGACCAATAGCATCGCTCATACCGAATACCGTCATTTGTAAGGCCTTAGGATGTTGCCTAGCGGGATAGAAATTTGAAGGATCAAAGCCTTTTGGTAATTGCCCTGCCGCACTGGCTTTTATTTGCTCTAGAATTATTCCATCTGGATCATAGACTTCTTTTTCAATTTTTCTTATGAAACAGTCTTTTCTTATTGAAGTAACATTTTCTAGTAAATATTCTTTTAGATTAATAGAGTCTCCTGAAACAGTTTCCCATCCTGTACCCACCATTTCTATTTTTCCTTGTAAAACTGCAAGATCTTGAAGAACTTCTAATTGTTCTTTCTCATTAAGGGACTCAAACACAAGGTTTTTATATCCTAAGAATCCTGAAGATCTTCCAGATGAATTTATGCCTCCAAATCCAGATATTATTGCTAAAGGTTTATTTCTAGTCATAAATAAAAAACTTTTACTTAGATGCCTATTGTATGGCAATATTTATTAAAGAATATCAATTTATAACAAGGGAGAAGTTATGCACCCAGGTATCAACGGAGAAAAGTTTCCAGACAAGCCGGCATTGATAATGCATGGAAGTGGAAAAGTCGTCACTCATGGCGATTTAAATGATTTATCTAATCAAGGAGCACAGCTTTTTAGATCTTTAGGTTTAGTTCCTGGAGATTCAATTGCTATCATGCTAGAGAATCACTTTTTATTCTTTCCTATAGTTTTTGCGGCTTGGAGAAGTGGACTTAGATACACTGCAATTAGCTGGAGACTTCAGCCAGATGAAGTGGAATACATTGTTAGAGATTGTGAAGCAAAAGTGTTTATAACTTCTAAATTTTTAGAAGAAACAGCTTTAAATTTGGATTCTTTGCTTGCAGATGTTCACAAATTCATGCTTGATGGCTCAACTGATAATTATCTTTCATATGAAGACTCTATAGCTAAGCAACCCGTAGAGCCTATTTCTGATGAATGTGTGGGAGGTCCAATGCTTTATTCATCTGGAACAACGGGCAGGCCGAAGGGCGTTAGTCGAGAGTTAAGCTTGGAACCTTTGCCTTATTCGAAAGACGATGGTGATCCAAATTTATCTAGAGTGTTACTTCTTTATGGAGCAAATGAAGACAGTATCTATCTTTCTCCCGCGCCAATGTATCATTCTGCACCTTTGAATTTCTGTACGGCATTTCTTGCAGAAGGAGCAACTTGTGTCATTTTAGAAAAATTTGATGCTGAAAGTGCTTTGCAAGCGATAGAAGATCACAAGGTAACCCATTCGCAATGGGTTCCCACAATGTTTGTAAGATTTCTAAAATTTGACTCTTCTTTGAGAACTCAATTTGACTTATCCAGTCATCAAGTAGCTATTCATGCAGCCGCTCCTTGTCCTGTAGAAGTAAAAGAGCAGATGATTAATTGGTGGGGTCCTATAATTTATGAATATTATGCAGGAACTGAATTCAATGGCATGACATTTATTACTTCTGAAGAATGGTTAGGCCATAAGGGCTCTGTTGGAAAATCTTTGTTTGGAGAGCTAGTAATACTAGATGAAGACGGTGAAGAATTACCTCCAGGCGAGACTGGTGGAGTTTATTTTGGTGGAGAAACTGCGACTACCTTCAAATACCATAATGACGAAGAAAAAACTAAAGATGCCATGACAGCACAAGGCTTTAGTACTTTGGGTGATGTCGGATATCTTGATGAAGAAGGTTACTTATATTTAACAGATCGTAAATCTTTCATGATAATTTCTGGTGGGGTAAATATTTACCCTAAAGAGACAGAAGATGCCTTGGTAATGCACCCAAAGGTAGCGGATGTTGCAGTTTTTGGAGTTCCTAATGCTGAAATGGGTGAAGAAGTTAAAGCAGTGGTTCAACCAGAGGATATGTCTGAGGCTGGTCCAGATTTAGAAGCTGAACTAATGGCATACTGCAAGGAAAAAATTTCACACATCAAATGCCCTAAATCCATAGATTTTGAAAAGGAGTTACCGAGACACCCTACAGGTAAGCTTTATAAACGTCTTCTAAAGGATAAATATTGGCCTAAATGATGACTAAAACCTTTCTTGTTGTAGGCTCAACGGGTCTAGTCGGAGAGATGGTTGTAAAGCACCTAGCCCTGGAAGGAAATAAAGTAAAAGCGCTATCTAGAAATAGCTTAAGTTCTTCTGACCCTTTGGTTGAGAATATTAAGGTTGATTTTGATAGGTTAGATTTGTACCAAGAGCATTTTAAACAGGTAGATGGAGTTTATATATGCCTTGGAACAACGATTTCAAAAGCTGGATCTGAGGAAGCCTTTGAAGAAGTAGACATAGATTATTGTCTAGAGACAGCCAAACAAGCTCTGAATGCTGGAGTAAAAAATCTTTCATTGATCACTTCAGTAGGGGCAGATTCTAGTTCTTCTAATTTCTATTTAAGAACGAAGGGAATTGTTGAAAATAAAATCTCTCAATTGGGCTTTTCTTCTCTCTCTATACATAGACCAGGCCTTTTAATTGGTCCTAGAAAAGAAATGAGATTAGCTGAATTCCTAGGGCAAAAAATATATCCACTGATTAATCTTTTCTTATTAGGAAATTTATCCAAATTCAAGTGTATAAAAGCTGAAGTTTTAGCTCGGGCAATGATTAAGTATTCTGGCTTAGAACAGGGTACTCATTATTATTTCTATAATGATTTTATTGAGAAGGGAAGTGATTAGCCTGCTTTTTTAAACTTTAAATCTGAATCTTCTATACTCTTAAACCTAACTTGAAAAAGGTCTTTAAGATAATTTTGAGTATTTATCCAAGGGTCTTTGGATCCTTGTTTAGGTAGCATGTGAGCTACCCTTTGAATGTAACCAGAGGTTAAGTCGAGGAAATCACCATCTGCAGCTACATCTTCTCCAGCCTCAGGACAAAAATAGTCCATGCCTTTCTTATCTAATAGATTAATTAATTTACAGGCATATTCACTCGTAAGATCTGCTCCTAAAGTCCAAGAAGCAGTGGTGTACCCAAATGTTGCGATTAGATTTGGTACATCACTAAACATCATCGTTTTGTATTGAATCTTTTCAGATATATCTAAAGTTTGGTTATCTATTTTTATATCGATTCCATTTAAGAGTCTCATGTTAAGGCCTGTCGCGGTAATAATAATGTCAGCTTTTAGCTCTTCTCCAGAATCGAGTTTAATTCCTTCAGAAGTGAATTCATCTATGGTATCTGTAACTACTGAAGCTTTTCCAGAATTAATCGCTTCGAAAATATCTCCATTCGGTACCAGGCATAGACGTTGATCCCAGGGCATGTATTTCGGAGTAAAGTGTTTGTCTATATCGTAATCTTCCCCTAAATGCTCTCTAACTCCATCAATAAGCATTTCTTTATACTTAAGAGGCTTTTTCTTGATTTGAGAAACAAAAAATCTTCCTAAGAGAATATTTTTCCACCTAACTAGAAAATATCCCAATTTATCCGAAGTGTATTTTTTAAGGAATTCATCTATCCACATTCTATCCGGAGGAGCCATGTAATAAGTAGGAGACCTTTGCAACATAGTGATGTGCGACACTTTCTCAGCCATAGACGGGATGATAGTTACAGCTGTGGCACCACTTCCTATAACTACTACTTTTTTATCTGAATATTCTAAATCTTCAGGCCATTTTTGAGGATGGATAATTTGCCCTTGGAAGTTATCTTGACCCTTAAATTCAGGAGTATAACCTTCATCATAATTGTAATAACCTCCACATAAGTAAAGGATGTTGCAATTCATTAATTCTATAGATTTATTTGATTGGTCTTCTACCTCCAAGGTCCACAAAGCTTCGCTAGTATTCCAAGCGGCTGAAACAACTTTCTTTTGAAATTGAATTTTTTCTTTAAGGTTATTTTCTTCTACCGCTTCTTTAAGATACTTAATTATTGAAGGACCATCAGCAATAGTCTTAGGGTCGGTCCAGGGTTTAAATCTAAAACCCATAGTGTGCATATCAGAGTCAGATCTTATACCAGGGTACTTGAATAAATCCCATGTTCCACCAATATTCTCTCTCCCTTCAAGTATGGTGAATGTTTTTTGAGGACATGTTTTTTGAAGATTATAAGCAGCACCAATTCCTGAAATACCTGCTCCTACTACAACAATATCTTTATGATTTATCTCCATATTTTTTTATTTTTGAATGATTCTAGCATTAAGAATTCTCGCACGCTTCAACGGTTTGCAAAATTAATGTGTTTATTGTCATAGGGCCGACTCCGCCTGGCACAGGCGTGTAAGCCAAACTCCTATCCATAACTTGATCCAAATCAATATCGCCACATTTTTCAGGGTGGTAGCCAGCATCAATTACAACGGCATTATCTTTTATCCAATTGCCTTGAATAAATTTAGGTATACCTACAGCGCCTACCACTATATCTGCACAAGAAATTTCATCTTTTAGATCTTTTGTTCTGGAGTGGCAGATAGTAACAGTAGCATTCTCATTTAATAACATCATCGCCATAGGTTTTCCTAGAATAGGACTTCTACCAACTACAACTGCATGCTTACCTTCTATTTCAATTTTGTAATGGTTAAGTAATCTCATTATGCCTTGTGGCGTGCAAGATCCGAAAGCTTCTTCACCCATGGTCATTCGGCCAAACCCTAGAGAGGTGACACCATCCACATCTTTTTTGGCATCTATAGCATCAAAGCACAATCTTTCATCAATTTGTTCGGGAACTGGGTGTTGAAGAAGGATCCCATGCACTTCTTGATTAGCGTTTAACTTGTCAACCTCATTTAATAGATCTTCTGTAGAAGTGGAAGAAGGAAGCTCTACTTTTATTGATTTCATGCCTATTCTTTCGCAGGCATTTCCTTTCATTTTGACATAAGTCGCCGAGGCGGGATCATCACCAACTAATATAGTAGCCAATATAGGTACAAACCCTTTTTTTTTCTTTAGAGCTTTGACTCTTTTTTTCAGCTGCTCTTCAGTTTCAAGAGCTACTTTACTTCCGTCCAATAGAATACTCATAGGTTTATTTTCTCATGCACTCAATTAATAAGAAAACTATTTTAGATAAAAAAAATAGAACTAAAAAAATAGTGGCAATTAGTTTAATTTACCTTATTATCTATACAAGATATTTGCTTAAAGCAATTAGATTAATAATTTTAATTATAAATGGGGAAAATTATGAAAATTAAGTTACTTGCCTATCTGGCAACTTTTTCTTTTCTTTTCTTTAATACTTCGTTCGTTTTTTCAGCTGATGATGATGAAGAGGCAGATGAAGTTATTGTTACAGGTTCTTACATTTCAAGATCCAACCAAAACCAATCTGTTCCAGTAGATGTTATTAGTTCCGATGAATTAGGTGATCAAGGAAATCCTAGTATTACGGATTTAATTTTGAATCTTCCTTCAATGTCCGGTTCTCATAACCAGCAAGATCAGTTTCAAGGTAGCGGAGTGGCAACTGGAATGAAGAATATCAACATAAGAGGCATGGGTTCAGACAGAGGACTCGTACTTCTTAATGGAAAGAGAATAGCAGCTGCAGGAGTTAGATCTTCTAAGTCCGCTGTTTATCCTGTTGATGTTGGAAACTTTCCAATGATAGCTATGGACAGGTTAGAACTTTTAAAAAATGGTGGTGCTGTTACTTACGGTTCAGACGCTGTTACTGGAGTTCTTAATTTCATAACTAGGAAGGGCTTTGATGGATTCGAAATTTCTGTTAACCACTCTGACTACGACGGAAGTGATGACGGAGATCAGAATTTAGGCATGATTTGGGGTACAGCTAATGGAAGCAATTCTTTGATGATGGCCTTTGAATATGATAAGCGTGGCAGGTTGCCTGTTTGGAAAAGAAGCTTTGCTGACTATAGCTCACCTGCTGGATGGCCATTAGGTATATCTTCTTTTGGTAACCCTGGTGCTTATGGAACTGCTAAAGGTTGGCCTGGTACTTTGTATGGCGGTTTAACGCCAGATCCAATGTGTGGATATTCCTCAGAATACACCAGTTCTTTTGCATTAAGTCTTGGTCGTTGCGGTTATAACTACACGCCTTTCTTTAATTTAATTGATGAGCAAGAAAGACTTAAATTTTTCACTCAATTTGAATTCCAAGTTGACAGTGATACAACAGTTTATGGAGACTTTCTTTTTTCAAAGTTAGAAGGTTGGTACAACACCTCTCCAAGTTTCCCTCATACAAATCCTGGTTCTTCAAATTATTGTACAAACACTGATGGAGTATTGAGTTGTACTTCAGCAGTTCCTTACTTTAATTTCGTACCTCTTTATAATCCTGGCGCGGTAGACTTCTTGGCTGGCTTATCTCAAGCTAAAAGAGACGAATTCACAGCGGCAGGAGGAATTCAGTGGTGGGGAAGAACTCTTGCGGTTGCTGGGCCTTCTCAAAGCGGAAAGCGTTTTCATGAGACTGCGCGTTTTGTGATGGGAGTAGTTAGAAATCTTGGCAATAGTGAAATGGACGCTTCAGTTTCATACACAAATCATACCGTTGATGGCTTTACCTTTGATCCGTTAGCATTAAGAGTCCAAGACTCTTTAGCAGGATTAGCAGGTCATGGATGCCCAAGGGTAGGAGATGATCCTTGGTCTTCTCTTAATGATTCACTCAGAGGGAATAACACTCTAGGTTGTTATTATTACAATCCATTTGGTTCGGCAATTAATGCCACACCTGGAAGTCCTCTGTACAATGATCCTTCGGTTAAGAAGTATTATGATGGTTTAAGTTCAGGAATCACTCAAGTTGAGCAACTAGTTTCAGAAGTTATCTTTACTGGACAGTCTGATACTGAATTAGCTGGTGGAAATATTTCTTGGGCCGTAGGTGCACAATACAGATGGTGGGATAGCAAGTATGACCCAACCGGAGACAACAGAGTAGATGGCCCTCAAAGATCTCCTTTTGTTTTCCTAGGTGTTTCTACAAATAGTTATCTTGAAACAAGAGTACATTCATTCTTTGGTGAATTGAGCTTACTAATTTCTGATTCGACTGATGTCGAGCTGGGAATAAGACACGAAGATTACGGTGCTGATACTGTAACTAAACCTAAGTTGGCAATTATTTCAGAATTGAGTGATACAACTACTTTTAGAGCTTCATACGAGCAAACATTTAGAGTTCCTGTGATGCCTACTCAAGAAACAACATCTCTAGAACTTTATGCTCCAGCTGGTGAATATATTCAAATTAAAACACCAATTCCTACTGCTCTAGGTCCTGAAGAATCAACCAACATAGGTGTAGGATTCATATTTAGACCTGTGGATGGAATGACAGTCAATTTAGATTATTATTCATTAGCCTTAGAAGGTCCATTTAACAGAGAAGCTGCTACTTGTGCTTGCTCAGTTAAAATGACAGCGGACGGAACTGTATACGATCCAGCTACTGACACTCCACAAGCTATTACCAGCATAATTGCTGAGTTAATTAATGGAGATGATGTGGATACTGCTGGAATAGATCTAGAGGTTAATTACTCTTATGTAAGTGATGCTGGGATCTGGTCCGTAGGCGGAAACATGAATCATATTTTAGAGTATGACGTTTCTGGTACTGCAGACGGAAGTTCTTACGATGCAGCAGGACTTTATAACTTAAGATCTACAGTTCTTCCTATCGAAGTAAGATCTATGCCTGATCTTAAGATGAATGCATACGTTGGACTTTTAACCAATGGAGGATATAACGCTAGATTATATCTAAGGTTTATTGATGAGGTTAAAATTCCTTCTACATTCGATTCTATTTCATCTTTCCCAAATATGGATTCAATAGATGATCACATGACTTACGACTTTCACGTTAGTAAGTCTGTAATGGATGACAGTTTAGATGTAACTTTTTCAGTTATTAATTTAACTGATGAAGATCCTCCTTTAGCTCCTCATGAGTTAGCTTATGATGCTTATACTCATAACCCTTTAGGAAGGATTTTAAAGGTTGGATTTAAATACAATCTATAGACCTAAAGAGAATAAAAAAAACCCTGTTAACGCAGGGTTTTTTTACATCTAAATAATATAAAAATGTATAATTCGGGATTTCGGGGCATAGCGCAGCCTGGTAGCGCACCTGCTTTGGGAGCAGGTGGTCGCAGGTTCAAATCCTGCTGCCCCGACCAATTAAAATTAAAATGGATAAAGATCAGATTATAATTATTGGTGGAGGTATCATTGGTTTAGCTACCGCTAACGCACTCCTCGATAGAGGGGAAAAGGTCTTAGTCTTGGAGAAAAACTCTGACACAGCGACAGCAGCTAGCTTCGCTAATGCTGGAATGTTAACTCCTTCTCAATCAACTCCATGGAATTCTCCTTCAGATATTTTTTACATTCTTTCAGGAATTGGTAAAAAAGACTCTCCTATGTCTTTAAGTCCTCGAGCAATTCCTTCTTACTTTTCTTGGGGTCTTAGATTTATCCTCAATTCAACACCTTCAAGGTTTGAAAGAATCTCTAAAAGCATTTTTTCTTTGGCAAAATATAGTAAGGATTTAACAGAAAAGATAAGAAAGTCGGAAGAATTTTGTTATGAGGAATCAACGGAAGGAACCCTAAAACTATTTAGAAATACGGAAAGACTTCAAAAAGCTATAGACTTATCAAATCGAATTTATGGTGAATCTAATTCCATAGAAGTGCTTAATCAAAAACAAACCGTAGAACTCGAACCATCCTTGAATAAAGTTAGAAAAGGCCTTGTGGGAGCTATCCATTACAAAGATGATGAAATTGGTGATGCGTATAAGTTCTGTAAGTCTCTTGAAGAAAGTATAAGAAATAAAGGAGGCAGAATATTAGTAAATACCAATATCAAGAGAATTTTACTTAATAAGCGCAAAGTGAATAGTGTTGTAACTGATAGGGCAGTGCTTAGAGCAAAAAGAGTGATAGTTTGTGCAGGAAGTTGGTCTCCAATTTTATTAAAGGAATTAGGTATAAAAATACCTGTAAAGCCCGTTAAAGGATATTCTTTGACTTATAACACTGCCGGGCTGGAAAATACTCCAAACCTATCCGTTATTGATGAAAGTATCCATATTGCTATAACGCCTTACAAAAATAGAATAAGGGTTGCTGGAACTGCCGAATTTGTAGGTTTTAATGATGAAGTTCATCCTAAAAGGATTACTTATTTAAACTCAAAACTAAATGAAGTCTATCCATCTTTATTTTCGAAAGTACAAGGAGATGAAGATACACAAGTATGGTTTGGCTTTAGGCCTATGAGTGCGGATGGGTTACCTTTTATTGGAGAAACTAAAATTGAGGGATTGTATCTTAATACTGGTCACGGTCATCTTGGATGGACCTTGGCTATGGGCTCAGCAAATTTATTAGCTGACCAAATGACTAATGCAGAAACAGAAATAGATTCTAAGCCTTATCTTGCCAATAGATAAAATAGTTTAATTAGACTCTTGGCTTCATATATAATTCCTTGCTTCTCCTCGTAGCTCAGTTGGATTAGAGCAACTGCCTTCTAAGCAGTGGGTCGCAGGTTCGAGTCCTGCCGAGGAGGCCATTTTTTAAAATAGAAAGGAAATAATATGTATAAAAATTTAAAATTTATATTTTTTAGCCTAGCCCTTGCAGCCCTTGCTATAGGCTGTTCTGATGAAAACAAAGACAATGATTTAGGGGCAAATGAATATAGCCCTCGTTTTAACGAATTCATGGCTTGTGAGAAAGGTTCAGAATATTCTTCTGAGAATTTATCTATGATGATATCTGATTGGAGAGCATTCCAACTGTCTGAAGAGATGATGGGCGCATTTTTTCATGACCCTATTAATGAAGAAAATACCTTTGGACCCACAGCATGGTGGGAACTTGAATGGTCATCAAAAGAAGCTGCAGAAACTGCTTGGGAGCAATGGTCTAATAATGAAGAGGCCTTAGAGTGGTCAGATAAGTATTCTGATGTACTTGTTTGTAATCAGGAAGGTAGGAACTCTTGGGACTTAATCTATCCTATTTCGGTTGATTTCTTTGGGAAACCAAATGATTCAGGTTACTTCTACAGTCAATACTGGTCTTGTAATTATAAGAATGATGCTAATAGAGAAGATATGGAAAACTTTATTCCGACTCACAAAGCATTTATAGAGGGATCTGATCTAGATGGTACTGGTTATCATTATGGAGTGTATTTTGATAGAAGATCTGAAGATGCTTCTCATTCTAATGTAGAAACTTCTCATTTATGGGCAGAATGGGCAAGGAGTGCTGAATCTATGGATGTCCAGAACAGAAATTTTGCTGACAATGGACAAAGCACTTTCGAAATCTTTAATCAGATAGGTGCTTGTCCTGAAAATCCTGATATTTATGATTCTTGGGTTTTGTATTTAAAAGACAAACCTAAGCTTGTTCCTTCGTTTTAGTAATTACGGAAGTTATATAGGGAATATTTGAAATTTATTGCATTTATAATCAAAGAATAATATATTTTTGAAAGATAAAGTTTTATTTTAAATATCTATTTTCAATGATTTCCCTTTTTTCTAAATGATCGCCGTTCATATTTCAGTATATGGTGAAGTTCAAGGAACAGGTTTTAGGACCTGGTCGAAAGAACAAGCAGATAAATTTAGTCTATCTGGCTGGACCAGAAAAGCTTCGGACGGCTCTATTGAAATATTTTCGCAAGGAGAGGAAGAAAAAATTAATGATTTTGTATCAATATGTTGGGATGGACCCAATATGGCATTCATTGATGAAGTCTTAGTTAAAGATACAAATACAGATGATTCCATCTCTGTTTTTGAAATTTTATAAAATAATCCGCTCCTATTTTTTTTAAATGCTAAACTACAAATTTTTTGGTGGGCGTAGCTCAGTTGGTAGAGCCCTGGATTGTGATTCCAGTGGTCGTGGGTTCGAGCCCCATCGCCCACCCCAAGGGATAAATTATGAAATTTTCATTTAATAGAAAAGCTGAAATTAATCAAAGTCTAGATATAGTTGTGCCAAACAAAGAGGTGGAGAAGCTTGTTGCCGAGAAGCTAAAGACTGCTCAAAAAGATTCAAAACTTAAAGGCTTTAGAAAAGGTAAAGCACCATTAGATGTTGTTACTAATATATATGGTCCTGAAATTAGACAAGAGGTTATATTTGATTTAGCTACTAAATCTTTTCACAAACAGGCAGAAGAACAAGACTTAAAAATAGTTAGTAGGCCAAATTTAGTTCCTGAAAAAATAGAAGTAGGTAAGGATGTTAAATTTAAAGCTACTTTTGAAGTTTATCCAGAAATTTCAGTTGGAAGCTTAAGTCGTTTATCCTACACAAAGCCTAATTGCACAATAACTGATGAAGATCTAGATAAAACCGTTTTAAACCTTCAAAAAAGGATGAGTAAGTGGGAACCTTCTGATCAACCTTCTGCAGAAGGAGATCAGGTAATAATAAATTTTGTCGGTAGGATTGAAGGCGAAGAGTTTGAAGGAGGTTCTGCAAATGACTTCCCAATAGAGTTAGGTTCAAAATCTATGATAGATGGTTTCGAGGATGGGTTAATAGGTCTAAATAAAGATGAAGAAAAAGTCTTAGAACTTAAATTTCCTGACGATTACGGAAAACCAGAATTGGCTTCGAAATCAGTCTCTTTTGAAGTAAAAGTTATAGAAATTTCAAAAGCGGTACTACCTGATCTGGATGAAGAGTTCTTTAAAGGAACCGGTATAGAAGCAAAAGACACTGAAGACTACAAGAAACAAGTACTGGTTAAGCTTGAAGAAGATTTAGATAATGTTTTAAAAGGGAAGGTGAGACAAAACCTTTATGATTCTTTAGTTGAAGCAAATGAATTCGATGTACCAAAGGCCATGATAGATTCAGAGATTTCTAATATGAAATTAGATACAGCCAGAAGAATGGGCATGGACCTCAAAGATATGAAAGATGACCTTTTCCCCAATGAAATGTTTGAAGAAGAAGCATTAAAGAGGGTCAAGGTAGGTATGCTCTTAAATAAGATTATTGAAGACAATGAATTTAAACCAGACCCAGATAAGGTAAAAGAAATAATTGAAGAAAGAGCAAAAAATTACAAAGAACCACAACAAGTTATTAATTATTTCTACTCTGATGAAGAGCAACTTAAAAACATAGAATCTATCTCTTTAGAAGAGCAGGTAGTAGACCTACTTAAGTCTTCTGCTAAATCTAAAGAAGAAGAATTAACATATGAAGAATGTATATCAGGAAACTACCAGGGTTGAAATCTGTCTATATAAACCCCATAACTTAATGTAAAGTAGAATAAAAAAAAATATGCCTGAAAAACAAAACGCACAAATTACAAATCAACTAGTTCCGATGGTCGTAGAGCAAACACCTAGAGGTGAGAGGGCTTACGATATCTACTCAAGATTACTTAAGGAAAGAGTTATTTTTCTAACGGGACCCATAGAAGATTATGGCGCTAATCTGGTAGTTGCACAAATGCTTTTCTTGGAAGCAGAAAATCCTGATAAAGATATACACCTCTATATTAATTCTCCAGGCGGTTCAGTAACTTCAGGCATGTCAATTTACGACACCATGCAATTTATAAAGCCTGATGTTAGCACCTTATGCATAGGCCAAGCGGCTAGCATGGGGGCAGTATTATTAGCAGGTGGTGCAAAGGGCAAAAGGCAAGCTTTACCTAATTCAAGAGTTATGATCCATCAGGTGCTTGGAGGATTTCAAGGTCAAGCAAGCGATATAGAAATTCACACAAAAGAAATTCTCTCAATAAAAGCAAAGCTGAATGAAATCTTAGCAAAGCATTCGGGTCAGAAAGTTGATAAAGTGGCTAAAGATAGCGATAGAGATAATTTTATGTCGCCTGATGAAGCTGTTAAATATGGATTAATAGATAACGTAGTTGACAGTAGATTAAAGGAATAATTAGGAGTTCTTATGTCTGATAAAGATAATAATAAAGAAGAAGATAAACTGCTTTACTGTTCTTTTTGTGGCAAAAACCAAAATGAGGTAAGAAAATTAATTGCTGGTCCCTCGGTTTACATATGTAATGAATGTATTGATCTTTGCAATGACATAATCAAAGAAGAAATAAGTGAGGCTACTGAATCTGAAGAAGAAGGTTTTCCAGTGCCAATTGAGATCAAAGCTTCTTTAGATGAATATGTTATAGGCCAAGAAGATGCTAAGAAGAATCTATCGGTAGCCGTTTACAACCATTACAAAAGACTTAAAGGAGACAAAAAGCTTAATTCTGATGATGAGGTAGAACTAACTAAAAGCAATATCCTTCTATTGGGGCCGACAGGATGTGGCAAGACTCTATTAGCTCAAACTCTAGCTAAAATTTTAGATGTACCGTTCACTATTGCTGATGCCACGACTTTAACTGAAGCAGGATACGTAGGTGAGGATGTAGAAAATATAATTCAAAAGCTCCTTCAGAACTGTGACTATGATGTTGAAAAGGCACAACTAGGCATAGTTTATATCGATGAAATAGATAAAATTGCAAGAAAGTCTGATAATCCTTCAATAACTAGGGACGTTTCTGGAGAGGGTGTTCAACAGGCTTTGTTAAAGCTTATAGAAGGTACGGTTGCTTCCGTTCCGCCGCAAGGAGGCAGGAAGCATCCCCAACAAGAATTCTTACAAGTTGATACTTCTAATATCCTCTTTATATGTGGTGGAGCCTTTTCTGGCTTAGAATCAATTATCCAACAAAGGTGTGAAGAGACTGGTATAGGTTTCGGTGCTACTGTGGCTTCGATTCAATCAGAGCAAAATGCCGATAAGCTAATTAGCCAAGTTAGGCCTGAAGATTTAATTAAATTTGGATTAATACCAGAATTTGTAGGTAGGTTACCAATAACTACAACTCTAAATCAACTTGATGAAGATGCCTTAATTAAGATTCTAACTGAGCCCAAAAATGCTTTAAGCAAACAATTCAATAAACTTTTTGAAATGGAAAATGTGGAACTGGATATTAGAGAAGAAGCTTTAATGGAAATAGCAAAAAAAGCCATTCAAAGAAAAACAGGTGCTAGAGGTCTAAGATCAATTATTGAAAATATCTTGATGGAGACTATGTATAAAGTTCCCTCTGAAGATTCATTAAATAAAGTCGTAATTGATGCTTCTGTAGTTAATGGAGATTCAGAACCGCTATTGGTATATGAGAAATCTTCTAAGAGTAAAACAGGTTAAACCTTGTTTTTTAGACTAATATCCCAATATTAGCTTTAAAGAGAGTTAATTATGAGTGATATTAAAGATAAAAGGATACCCTTACTCCCTTTGAGGGACGTAGTTATATTCCCGTCAGTAGTAACCCCATTATTTGTAGGAAGAGATAAGTCAATTGCTGCATTACAAGCTGCGATGGCAGGGGAAAAACAGATAATGCTTGTTGCTCAGAAAAGTGCTCAAGAGGATGACCCTAAACTAAAAGATTTATATTCAATAGGGACTCTTTCTACCATCCTTCAACTTATAAAATTACCTGATGGAACTTTAAAAGTTTTGGTTGAAGGCAATAAAAGAGCTTCTATAGATTCTTTAACTGCCGATGAAGGTTATGATTCAGTAAACTTTAAGGGTTTAGATGAAGAAATTGAAACTGAGGAGATAAAGCATTATCTATTAACTTTAAAGAAACAATTCCAGGAATATGTGAAGTTGACTAAAAAAGCAACTCCCGAGGTATTGAACACAATAAATGCTATAGACACTGTTTCGAGGCTTACAGACACTTTGGTGGGTCATTTATCTATAGATATTAGTCTAAAGCAAGAAATCCTTGAGACTCAATCTTTATCTGACAGGGCAAATAAGATTTTAGAGCATCTTAATTCTCAATTGGACTTATCTAAGGTGGAAAAAAAGATTCGAGGTAGAGTCAAAAATCAGATGGAGAAAAGTCAGAAAGAATATTATTTAAATGAGCAGATGAAAGCTCTTAAGAAGGAGCTTGGGGAGATGGATGAAGCAGAAGAAGCGGATGCTTTGGAAGCTAAAATCTTAGAAGCAGGCATGACCAAGGAAGCTCAAGATAAGGCCCTGAGTGAGCTTCAGAAATATAAAATGATGTCACCAATGTCAGCAGAGGCCTCTGTGGTAAGAGGATATATCGATTGGATGTTGAATATACCCTGGAAGAAGAAAAGTAAAATAAGGACAGATTTAAAGAAAGCTAGTGCTGTTTTAGAAGAAGATCATTATGGATTAGAGGAAGTTAAAGAAAGAATATTGGAATATCTAGCAGTACAGAAAAGGGTTAAAAAATTAAAAGGACCAGTTCTTTGCTTGGTAGGACCTCCTGGAGTTGGTAAGACTTCTCTTGGTGAATCAATTGCTAGAGCAACTAATAGAAAATTTGTAAGGATGTCTTTAGGAGGTGTTAGAGATGAAGCTGAGATAAGAGGACATAGAAGAACTTATATTGGTTCAATGCCTGGAAGAATACTACAAAAGTTATCGAAATCTGAAGTAAGAAACCCTCTGTTCTTATTAGATGAAATAGACAAAATGGGTATGGATTTTAGAGGGGACCCTGCTTCAGCTTTACTGGAAGTATTAGACCCAGAGCAAAACCATACCTTTAATGACCATTACTTGGAAGTTGATTACGATCTATCAGATATCATGTTTGTTTGCACTGCAAACAGCATGAACATACCTTCTGCTTTATTAGATAGGATGGAAATAATTAGGCTTCCTGGCTATACAGAAGATGAAAAGGTTAATATCGCAAGTAAATACTTAATTGAAAAACAGAAAAAAAATAATGGTTTAAAAGAAAAAGAATTGACCATTACAAATAACTCTATAAAAGATCTTATAAGATATTTTACAAGAGAAGCCGGAGTTAGATCTCTTGAAAGAGAAATTGCAAAAATTTGCCGTAAAGTGGTTAAAAAGAATGCTGATCTAAAGAAAACGAAAAATATTTCAGTTAAGCCTAATGATCTAGAAGATTATTGTGGTGTAAGGAAATTTGAATTTGGAGAAGCAGAAGAAAAAGACAGAATAGGGCAAGTTACTGGTTTAGCATGGACTCAGGTGGGAGGGGAACTTTTAACTATTGAAGCTTCAAGTTTTGCTGGAAAAGGAAAGATTATAAAAACAGGCTCTTTAGGAGATGTCATGCAGGAATCTATTCAAGCAGCCTTATCAGTTGTTAGATCTAGATCAGAAACATTAGGAATAGACCCTAAATTTTACGAAGATCAAGATATTCATATTCACGTTCCGGAGGGAGCTACTCCTAAAGACGGACCTAGTGCAGGTGCTGCAATGTGTACAGCTGTAACTTCAGTTCTATCTCAAATTCCGGTTAGATCTGATGTTGCGATGACTGGAGAAATAACTCTAAGAGGTGAAGTTCTAAAGATTGGTGGATTAAAAGAAAAACTTTTAGCTGCTAGAAGAGGTGGCATAAGAGTCGTTCTTATACCTGAAGGAAATATAAGAGATTTAAAAGAAATTCCGGATAACATTAAATCTGAATTAGATATAAAACCTGTTAGGTGGATTGATGAAGTTTTAGACATAGTCCTGACTAGACAGCCTATTCCCTGGGAGAAGGACGAAGAGAGTCAAAAGTTACCTTCAAAAAAATCTAAACAAAAAAAGGGTCAAATAAAAGCCCATTAAATTGTTTTAAATTCTCTTGACAACCCTTATACATAGGGTTTTAATCATTATGACCAACTTGTAAAAGATAGGTTGGCATAACAAGACTCTAGGAGATTAATGTGAATAAAGCCCAATTAACTGACGCTGTAGCAGCAGCAACCGATTCATCAAAAGCAGAAGCAGGAAGAGCAGTAGAAGCTACTCTAAGCGCTATAGGAAGTGCCTTAGCAGGAGGAGATAGTGTATCTCTTGTAGGCTTTGGAACTTTCAATGTAAGGCATCGTGCTGCTAGAATGGGAAGAAACCCTCAAACGGGTGCTTCTATTCAAATAGCTGCTTCTAAGTCAGTAGGATTTAAAGCGGGTAAAGCTCTAAAAGAGAGTTTATAAGCTTTATAGATAATTTTAAGCGCGCCTCATGGCGCGCTTTTTTTTAGTTTAGGATTTTAATATGGCTGGAATGCAAACTATTCGAGAAGGATTAACTGGAAACATAACTAAGTTAATAGTTGTTGCTATTGTTATCACTTTCGTAGGTTCGATAGGCTGGGCTGGTTTCTTTTCGCAAGGCAATGCAAACATTATTGCAAAAATAGGGTCAAAACAGATTACTAATGTAGACCTGGGTTTTGAAGCTTCTTCCCAGCAGTTCCTGCTTAATCAGAGGTTTCCTAATCAAAAAATTGAAGAAGAAGTCCTACTTGAAATATCCATTGAATCTTTAATTAGAAAGTTCGGTGTATTGAATTTTATTGAGGATAATGACTTATATTTACCAGATAGTTACGTTCTTCAAGAATTAGCTAAGAATGAACAGTTCCAGGAGAACGGCAGATTCAACAGACAAATTTTCGATTCTTATGCAAGAAGCAATGGTTTTATACCTCAAGACTATTTGAACAGGATCAAGCAAGATCTAACTTTAGAGTTTTGGAGACAAACTCTTTCAAAATCATCTTTCTTATCTGAAGAAGAGGTTAAGCGATCGCTTGTTTTAGCTGAACAAGAAAGAGACATTTCTTTTATTAGGATCCCTCTCAATGACTTCTTTAAAGATGTTGAAGTTTCCGACGACTTACTTTTAGATTTTTACAATAACAACATAAGCGAATACTTTACAGAAAGGAAAGCTCGTGTGAATTACATAACTTTATCTGCCAAAAGCCTGGAGGGGTCTATTGAAATTAATGAATCTGATATAGAAACAGAGTACCAAATCTATATAGATGAATTTGATCAAACTGAAAGAAAATCAGTTTCTCATATAATGGTTAATATAGATTCTGAAAGAGCTAAAGAAGAAGCTATTGAAATATTAGAAAATACTAAAAACAGGCTGTCTAAAGGAGAGGACTTTAATGCTTTAGTTCTAGAAATATCGGACGATGAAGGTACAAAGGATTCTGGGGGTAGTTTGGGAGTAACTGACGGAACGCTTTTGCCTGCTGAGTTTGAAGAAGCTTTATTAAGCATGGCTGAAGGCGAAGTTTATGGGCCCATTGAGCTCAATAGCAGTGTCCATTTAATTAAGTTAACTGAAAGAGAAATTCCTAAACCTAAATCCTTAGAAAGTATGCAAGATCAAATTAGAGAAAATCTAATGAGTGAAGCTGCTCTAGATACTTACGGTGAATTATTAGATAGATCTTCAGATTTGGTTTATTCAATGGGATCGCTAGAAGCTATTTCAAAGGAGCTGTCAATTAACATAACTGATTCAGGCCTCTTTTCTATAAGTCAAGCTAGCGATGAACTAAATACCCCTTCTATTTTAGATATAATCTTTGATACAAATTTAGATAATAATTTAATAGAGTTAGTTGAGATTACAGATCAGTCCGCGGTGTTAATAGAAAGAACAGACTTTCAAGATGAAAAGGTCATTGAACTTAATTCTATAAAAGAAAAAGTTACCGAAGATTATAAAGTGATGAATTCCAAAAATTCTGCAAATAATTTTGTAAATAGCACTTTGTCTGATTTAAATGCAGGAAAGGAATTTAGAAACATTGCAGAGACAATTAACTCTGAACTTGAAAGTTACAAGGGTTTAAAAAGGGATTCTTCTCTCCTAACTTCTGAAGCTATAGTTAATATTTTTAATCTTCCTAGATCTCAGGCCGGTAATTCCTATGGCTCTTCAGTCTTAAAAAATGGAGATTACTTAATCTATAGATTGGACTCTGTAAAAAATAATGAAACGGAAATAGATCCTGAGATCCGAAAAGGGTTTGTTGACTACCTCAATGAAGAAAAATTGTTATCTGAATACAGTGAGCTTTTATTTACTGTTCAAGAGAATTCAGAAGTAACAAGAACTAATTAATTTTCAGCTTCTTCTATAGAACCCATTGCCGTTATATTAAATCCGCCATCTACGTATAGTATTTCGCCGCTAATTCCACTGGCCATATCTGAAGTTAGGAATGTAGCTGCATCTCCAACTTCCTTTGTTGTTATATTTCTTCCTAAAGGTGCTCGGCTAGCATTATAAGATAGCATTTTTCTAAAGTTTTTTACTCCAGAAGCAGCGAGAGTTTTAACTGGACCTGCAGATATGGCATTTACTCTGTGTCCATTTTTTCCAGCTGAAACAGCCAGGTATCTAACGCTTGCTTCAAGACTTGCTTTTGCCAAACCCATTACATTGTAATTAGGTAAAGTCATTTTAGACCCTAAGTAAGATAAGGTTAGTAGGGAGCCATTTCTACCTGACATCATTTCCTTTGCACCTTTCGCTAAAGCAATGAAGCTATAACTACTTATGTCATGGGCAATATTGAATCCTTCTCTTGAAGTCACATCAAGAAAATCTCCATCCAATTCCTCCCTGGGAGCAAAACCAACGGCATGTATAACTGCATCTAGTCCATCCCACTTTTTAGAAAGCTCTTTAAAAGTATTCTTAATTTGACTATCGTCAGAAACATCACAGGGCAAAAAAGTGTCTACACCCCAATCAGAACCTAACTTTTCAACATTTCCTTGTAGTCTTTCATTTTGATAAGTAAGTGCAATATTTGCGCCATTCTCAGCCATAGATTCTGCAATCCCTGAAGCTATAGAGTGCTTGTTTGCAACCCCTACAATTAGTACATTTTTCCCTTTTAGTAGTTCCATGATGGCATTTTAAGCTTTTTATTCAAAAACTCATATATAAAATCAATCTTTACCTTTAAATATAAGGCTAAAAAAGCATTTAATTTGTTGCAATATAGTGAAATATTGACTAATCTAGCATCAACATTGGTCCATAGTGGGCCTGATTAACTCTATTTGGGGAAAAAATATGATAAATTTTTCTAAATCTACAATGGCATTTGCCGTTGTTGCGCTTTTGTCATTTGGATCAAACCCAGTTCTTTTTGCTGAAGACGACGAAGAGTCGGCTGAAGTAGAAGAAGTTGTGGTAACTGGTTCAAGGATTAAAAGAGCATCAAATTATGACTCTACGGGTCCTATTGAAGTTTTTACAGCTCAACAGGTAATAGATCAAGGTAAGAATAACATTGGTGACTTCTTGCTTGAACTTCCTTCAGCTAACTTGGCTTCAAACCAAAGAACCGTAAATAATGGAAACAGTGGTACAACTGAGTTTAACCTTAGAGGAGCAGGTTCTGAAAGACTGCTTACTCTAATTAATGGTAGACGTGTTGCTCCATCTGGTACCGGAACAGGAAGTGCTGTTGACTTACAGATTTTCCCTCTATCACTTATTGATTCAGTGGAAGTTCTTAAAGACGGCGCATCAGCTGTTTATGGATCAGACGCTGTTTCTGGTGTATTGAATATTAAATTAAGATCTTTCGAAGGTTTTGAGCTTAACGTAATGGAAGGTGCTTCTGATTTGGGAGATGCTAAATCTGATATGATTTCAGCAGCTTTTGGTACTTCAGGAGAGCGTTCAAGCATGGTAGCTACTATATCTATGTCTAAAAACGATGATCTAGACATGTGGGATAGAGACTTTTCTTTCTGTCCTAGATTAGAGCCTGATTACATGCTTTATTTCCAAGCTTACGTTCCTGGACATGGTGACTTTGGAGACAACCTAGGTAAAGGATCTTGCGGAGCTTCAACTTTTATACCTAAAGGTAGATTTTATACTACTGCTGGTTCCAAAACTGTTTGGGACGGTGTAGGACCTACAGGTGGAAGAGTTTCTGCTTTCAATTGGTGGCAATACTCCGGTAACGAGCCTGGAGATCCTGAAAATAATGCTGGAATGTACAACTACAGTGAGTGGATGCAATTACTAGGTGGAAGAGAGAACTATCAAGCTTGGTCTGCTGGTACTTATGAATTGGACAGCGGCATTGTTCTTGATTTTGAAATCGGTGCTTCACACAGAAAATCTAGTCTAATGATGGCGCCAGTACCAATGGGTAATGGAGCTCAGTTCACATATGGACTAACAATTCCTGCGGACAATCCTTTTATGCCTGCAGAAATAGCAGCAGTTGCACCAGCTAGTGGTCTTCCTTACAGAAAAAGAATGTTAGATGTAGGACCAAGATTATTTAGTCAAGAAGCAAATACGTTTAGGTATGTATTCGGAGCTTCTGGATCTTTAGATATGCTAGGTGGAGCTGACTGGGAAGCGTATCACACCTATCAAGAATACACTTCAACTCAGTTAACAGAGAACTACATTAATATGTTGAACGTTCAAAATGCATTTGAAACTGAGCTAGGAGCAGGAGTTGATATCAATGGTGTTCAATATCGTTGTAAAGACCCTGT
Organism: uncultured SAR86 cluster bacterium; assembly: GCA_902554355.1. Classification (GTDB taxonomy): domain Bacteria; phylum Pseudomonadota; class Gammaproteobacteria; order Magnimaribacterales; family Magnimaribacteraceae. Next base: position 27,906 of record CACDOC010000011.1, read on the forward strand.
AGCTCGTAGACTTGGTTGTGTTCCTCTAAATATGTTTGGACCTAACAGTATTACTCAAGCTGCCGCTGATTATATTCGTTTTAATCAATTGAACAGACAAGGTACTATCTATAAAGGCTATGCTGCTAACATTTCAAACATTAAATTGTTTGACCTGCCAGCAGGTGAAGTTCTAGCTGCTGTAGGTATTGATAAGTCTGACCTAGAAGGTAGTGAAAAAGTGGATGCTTTAACAGCAGCAGGTGGATCTTCTGGTAACCCAAGAAAATCTACTATAGGAAGCTACGATAACCAAGATATCTATGCTGAGATTTCAGTGCCTCTAATTGCTGATGTAATTGGATTCCAAGAATTAAACTTAGACTATGCTTATCGTAACTCTTCTTACAGTGACTTCGATAGTGAAGGTGTAGAAAGAACTGCTATTAAATGGAAGCCGATGAATGATTTGACTGTAAGAGCAACATTCTCAACTTCTTACAAAGCACCAACAATATCTGACTTGTACTTCGGTGGTGGGGGTGGATTCCCTACGTACGTTGACCCTTGTGAACAAAATGTTCAGTCAACATACTCAGCCGAACAACAAGCTACAGCTGCAGTACAATGTGCTGCGGATGGTCTTGACACTTCTACATGGGCTACTTCAAATAATCAGATATTAAGCCTTTCTGTTGGTAACCCTAACCTTACTCCAGAAGAAGGTGAAAACACCACTATTGGTGTGGTTTGGGAACCTACTAACATAAGCTTCTTAGAAGATATAGGTTTCTCAATGGCTGTAGATACTTTTGAGTTAGAAATTGCTAACGCTGTAGCGACTTCAGGAACTCAAGGTACTCTAAACAGATGTTACCTATGGGGCATTGCTTCTGACTGTTCTAGGATTAACAGATCTTACGGTGGAGACATCAACTCTGTAGAAGTTTCTAATATCAACACCTCATCTGCAGATGTTTTCAAAGGTGTAGACTTCTCTATAAATATGACTTTTGATGAATTACCAAGAATTGGTGGTGCTTTCGAAGTTGATATCATAGGAACTCACTTTAAAGAAAACGTAACTGTTGATGCTTCTGGTGTTAGTGATAACTACGTAGGTAAGTGTTACAGTTTCGGTGAATCTTGCTTTAACCAAGACAGAGTTAATTTCTCTTTCAGATGGTATAAGAACGATTGGCGTGTAAACCTAACAACAAGATACTTAAGTGGAATCGATATGGATTCTAGTGCGAGAGATTACTTCGGTGGATCGACTTTATATGGTCAACCACTTACTGCTGATTTAAAACAGCAAATCGAAGACATTCACTCGATTGATGACGTAACTTATTCCTACTTAACAATAGCTTATAACGCAACTGACCACATGAATGTGTCTTTGTCTATAAGCAACTTGTTTGATAAAGAACCTCCATACTTCAAAGACTTCTTTGGTTTCGTTGACCCACAAATCAACACTCCTCAGAATACTTATGACGTAGTGGGAAGGTACTACACATTAGGATTTAAGCTTACTTACTAAGCTTAAAGAGTTAAATAAAAAGGGTTGCAATAGCAACCCTTTTTATTATGATCCCTTTAATTATGAGATACCTTTTAGTAATACTTCTTCTAGTTTCTCCTTTTATAACAGCCAACGAAAAGGAAGCAGGTGAATGTGTAGACATTAAAGACCCTGTATTAAGACTTTCCTGTTACGACTCTTTATTTAAAAGTGAACCAATTGAAGAACCTAAATTGAATACGCCTCAGAAAAAAAAAAGAAGTAATTGCTACGAATAAAGAAAAAGATAAAGAAATTAAGAAAGAAAGAGAAAGAAGGTTTGGTCTTCCTAAAAGAGAGGAAAAAAAAGAAGAAAAGATCGAAATAAAGGATAAAATTTCTAAAGTAACCCAACTAACCAGCTTAAGACTAGATATTACTTTGGATAACGATCAAAAGTGGAGAAGCGTAGAAAAAATAAGACAAATAAGATTAAAACCGGGTCAAGAGGTTACTATCTCAGAAGGATTTATAAGTGGCTATGTTTTGAAAGTAGTCGGTAAAAAAATATCAATTAGAGTCAGGAGGATTAAATAAAAATGAAGAATATTATAGTTATTTCTACAGTTATCTTATTGTCAACTTTCTTAAGTGCACAGGAAATCAATCAGAACGTAAAGAATTTTTCACAGCTTCCGGATGTTTATAGCATTAAGGTTTCACCAAACGGCAAGATGATTGGTGTTCTTAGAGAAATCGATCAAGAAAGAATGGTGTCAATCATAGAGCTTGAGTCGAAGAAAATGTTGCATACGCACAGATTTATAAGGAAGTATCAGATTCAAAGTTTCGAATGGCTTAGTGATGAAAGGTTGCTGTTTTCTAGATCGGCTAAGTTTTCTGGTGAAAATAGGAGTTTTTCTTCAGGAGAATTGTATGCAACAAATATAGATGGTAAAAAATCAATCATGCTTACAGGACCACAGGCCAAGAAATCTAGTGACACAACAAAGGATGATCCAAGACAAAGGGCATTTATGATTGATGAATTAGAAGATGATCCAGATCATATATTGATTCAGTTTTTTACATCTGATCTATTCTTCAAACTCTATAAATTAAATACAAATAATGGCGAAATGGAAAGATATGCAACGCCGCCAGTTAGACAACCACAGTATGTTTTTGATGTAAAAGGTAATTTAATGGCCGTTGCTGGTATAGACCCTAAAACCTATGATGTAGAGATTTATATTTACAATAAGAACCTTCCCGTCGAATATTTTTCTAGATCTGCATGTTCTGGGCAGAGTGTTGATTGCGTGGAAGCTGTAGTAAAAAAGACATCTAAAATAAAAAATGAGGACTGGACCTTTTGGAAATCTGTTGCTTGGGATGAGGAACTGAGAGTAATTTCTTATGACGAAGAGAGCAATAGTTTAATAACTGTAGAGAATGGTGAACAAGATTTATCTGCCATTTTCAAAACTAATTTAAAAACTGGTGACAGAAGATTAGTTTATAAGCACGATACAGTAGATATAGGAGAAGTTCTGGTAGATGAAGAGGGAGCCGTTTTCGGTACAACCTTGATGGATGGTTACCTAAGCTGGGTTTTTTTTAAAGGAGAGAATAAAGAAAAAGATAGAATAAAAGAAATTGGTGCTAAATTCCCTGGAAGCAACATAAGTATACTTTCAATAAGCGATAAAGAGGATAAGTTTACGTTTACTGTCTCTTCAGATGTCAACCCGGGTATACATTTCTTATTTGATCTAAATTCAGCAGAACTAACACCTCTTGGTAAATTTTGGGGAAGTATAGATGAATCAAAATTATCCTACATGGAACCAATATCTTTTAATGCTCAAGACGGCACGACTATTCATGGTTATTTAACTAAAAGTGCAAAAGGCAATTCTAAAAATTCTCCAACTATAGTTCATCCTCATGGAGGACCTGAAGCTAGAGATCGTTGGGGGTTTAGTCCTAGAGTACAAATGCTCTCTTCTGAAGGCTTTAATGTTTTGCAAATAAACTTTAGAGGATCGTCTGGATATGGAAAGTCACATCAAAGATTCATTTATGGTAATTGGGATGGAGTCTTGAATGATATATTTGATGGAATGGTTTATTTAGATGAACAGGGTTTAATTGACATAAATAGAGCTTGTATTTATGGCGGAAGTTATGGAGGCTATGCTGCTACACAAGCACCCATCATGAGACCCGATCTCTTCAAATGCGCTGTTAGTGATGTCGGCGTGTATGATGTTGGAGGTTTATTTGAAGAAGGCGATATGCAGCGCGCAAGAGGCGGAAAGGAAATGTTGAAGATAAGGGTAGGGGATGATGAAGAAAGACATATAGAAATGTCCCCACATTACAATGCTGAAAAACTTACTGTGCCTTTTTTTATGCTCCATGGTGAAAATGATATAAGAGCTCCTTATGTGCATGCAGTAGCTTTTTCAAAGAAACTAAATCGATTAGGTATAAAGCATAAAGCTACTTTTGTAGAGAACGAAGGTCATGGATATTTTGATGAAGATGTTAGGTATGAGACCAATATGGAGCTTCTTGATTTCTTTAATGAACATCTTAATTAGGCCTTATGAAGTATAAATTTCTTTTTATTTTATTCTCTGTATTCCTAGTAGGAAGTTGTGGAGAAAACGTTCCTCCTGTTGAGTCTTCTTATGAGACTAAGATTCTTTATTTGGGGAATGGAACAGAACCAAAAGACTTAGATCCGCATACTGTAACTGGCGTTCCTGAAAGCAAGATACTAATGGCTTTAATTGAAGGTCTTGTAATTAGGCACCCGGACGGCTTGGAACCACTTCCAGGAGTAGCTAAAAGCTGGGACATCTCTTCTGATGGAAAAGAGTATGTTTTTTATTTAAGGGATGCTGTTTGGTCTAATGGAGATCCAGTTACTGCTAATGATTTTGTGTATTCCTGGAACAGGATGCTTATGCCTTCATTGGGTTCACAATACCCTGATATGCTTTATGACGTAGTTAATGCTGAAAATTTTAATAAAGGACTAATAGATGATTTTAGTTTAGTTGGGGTTAAAGCTATTGATGCTAAGACTTTAAAAGTGAATTTAAGAAATCCTGCACCCTATTTTGTTGAGCTTTTAGCTCACTACACTACTAGACCTGTGCATAAACCCACTATAGAAAAGTTTGGTGAGATGGACTCAATGGGGAATCAATGGACTAGGCCAGGTAATTTTGTTGGCAACGGCCCCTTTACTCTTGAAGATTGGAAATTAAATCAGGTTATAAGGGTTAAGAAAAGCCCAACTTATTGGGATGCTGATAGAGTTAAATTAAATGAGATACATTTCCTTCCGATTGACAATCCTACAAGGGAAGATTTTATGTTCAGATCAGGAAGAATTCATGTGACAAGTACTGTTCCAACAGAAAAGATAGAAGTGTATCGAGAACAATACCCTGACCAAATAACTATTACGCCTTATTACGGCACATATTATTATAGGATCAATATAAATAAGAAGCCTTTAGATAATAAATTGGTGAGGCAAGCGCTTTCACTTTCCATGGATAGAGAAAAGATAACAGATAAGGTAGCCAAAGGTGGTCAAATACCAGCTTTTTCATTTACACCTCCTGATCCTAATTCTTACTTTCCACCTACAGCCCTAGAATATAACCCTGAAGCAGCAAAAACTTTATTGGAGAAGGCATGATATACTCCTGAAAACCTTCCAGCCATAGAGCTCTTGTATAACACGAGTGAGGGTCACCAGAAGATAGCAGAAGCGATGCAACAGATGTGGAAGGAGAATTTGGGTATAAATATTGTATTAACTAACACTGACTGGAAAGTTTATCTATCGAGACAAAATACTGGTGACTATGAAATAGCTCGTGCAGGTTGGATTGGTGACTATCAAGACCCTAAATCCTTTTTAGATATGATGGTTACTGGAAGGGGTAATAATCAAACAGGTTGGTCTAATGAAGAATACGATAATTTATTAATAAAGGCTGCAAACTCTACCTCTCAAAGTGAAAGATTCATGCATATGTACGAAGCTGAAAAGATTCTAATGGACGAGCTCCCAATTATCCCCATATATACCTATACAAGGATATTTATGAAACATGAAAGTGTTAAAGGCTGGAATCCTAATTTATTAGACTCTCATGCCTATCAATATATTTCCATCGAAGAATAAGACGCTTTTATGCTTAACTTGATATTAAGAAGAATAGGTATAGCTATACCTGTTCTCCTAACTGTTATTACATTAACCTTTTTAATGGTTCACTCTGCTCCTGGAGGACCTTTTGATGAGGAGAAAGCAGTATCTGCTGAAGTTTTAGCCAAACTTAATGAACGTTATAACTTAGACCAGCCTCTTTCAGTGCAATATTTTGATTATCTCTCAGGAGTATTAGTAGGAGATTTTGGACCATCATTTAGATATCCAGGAAGATCTGTAACTGAGTTAATTTCTATTGGTTTACCAATTACTTTTGAACTTGCGCTTTATTCAATTATCTTTGCGTTATGTGTAGGCGTTTTCGCTGGAGTATTGGGCGCCCTTAGGCCTAATACAGCTCTAGATTACATTCCTATGAGTACTGCAATGATAGGTATCTGTGTTCCTTCTATTATTTTAGGACCCACTTTAATTCTTGTTTTTGGTATATGGCTTGAGTTAGTCCCAGTATCGGGGTGGGGTTATATGCCAGGAGACAAAATACTACCAACAATTACCTTAGGAACTGCTTACGCTGCCTATTGTGCTCGATTGACAAGGGGCGGCATGCTGGAGATCTTAAATCAAGATTTTATTAGAACTGCAAGGGCAAAAGGTTTATCAGAAACGAGAGTGGTAGTTGTCCATGCTCTTCGAGGAGGTCTTACGCCTGTAATTGCATTCTTAGGACCTGCCATGGCTGGCTTGTTAGCCGGTTCTTTTGTAGTTGAAACCATATTTGGTATTCCCGGCTTAGGTAGATTTTATGTTGAGGCTGCTTTTAACAGGGATTACACAATGATTCTTGGTTCTTCTATATTCTTTTCATTCTTAATAGTTTCCTTCAATTTACTTTCTGATCTTGTAGCCGCAGCCCTTAATCCTAAATTGAGAGATTAGAATGAGGAACAGTTTGTGGAGAGATGCATCTTTGTTTGGTTCTATCTACATTTTATTAATAATTGTCTTGGCTCTAATCACGCCATTAATAGCACCCTATGATTATGCTTATCAAAATCTTGATTTGGGCCCTTCTGCGCCTTCGACTATACATTTGCTTGGAACAGATACCTTACGCCGTGATTTATTAACAAGAATGATGTATGGAAGTAGAGTTTCTTTAATGGTTGGTTTTTTAGCTACCGCAGTTGCTTTAACCATTGGAGTTTTATGGGGAACCATTGCAGGCTTTTCAGGAGGAAAAGTTGATACGATTATGATGAGAATAGTAGATGTCCTTTACGGCATACCTTTCATAATCTTTGTAATTCTTCTAATGGTCATTTTTGGTAGAAATTTAATTTTATTGTTTATGG
>CACDOC010000012.1 GCA_902554355.1 uncultured SAR86 cluster bacterium
TGCAAAATCAATGGGTACTGCACTAGTTCTTGCAACAGAAGCTTTACAGCGCAATAAGCCTGATTTATTAGTGATTTTAGGAGATAGATTTGAAACGATGGCAATTTGCCAGGCGGCTATGTTAGAGACACTTCCAATTGCTCACATTCATGGTGGTGAGACAACAGAGGGTGTCATTGACGAGTCTATTAGGCACGCAATTACGAAAATGTCTCATATTCATTTCACAGCAACAGAAGAATATAGGAAGCGAGTTATACAGCTAGGTGAAAATCCAAATACAGTATTTAATGTAGGAGCGCCTGGTATAGATAATATAAAATCATTAACCTTATTAGATAGGAAATCTTTGAGTAAATCTTTAGATTTTGATCTAACCGGGCCTTTTTTATTAGTAACTTATCACCCAGTAACTTTAGAGAAGGATGGGGCAATTAATGCGCTGAATAATTTATTATCTGTTTTAGCTACTTACTCAAAGCACAAATTTATTATTACATACCCAAATGCGGATACTCATAGTAAAGCTATAATTGAGCTTCTGAAAGATTTCAGTATCCGTTATTTTGATCGCGTGTTATTAGTCAAGTCACTCGGCCAATTGCGTTATATTAGTTTAATGGCGCATTGTGAAGCAGTGGTTGGTAATTCTTCAAGTGGCTTAATAGAGGCACCTTCATTAAACAAACCAACTGTAAACATTGGCTCCAGGCAATCAGGTAGAGTCTATGGCGATACAGTAATCCATAGCGATGAAGATATATCCTCTATTAGCTACTCTCTCGAACAGGCTATGACACAAGATTTTAAAGATCTTTGTAATAGATCTCAGAATCCTTATGGTGACGGAGGAAGTTCAAAAAAGATTATAAATAAAATAAAAGAATTATCTCTCGATGGCTTGCTGTTTAAGCAATTCTATAACCTTTAAATTATCAAGATGCAAAAGGATATAATTGAATATATTAAATTTAGTTTACATATTCTAGGTTTCTTAGTTTCTATTAAATTTCCAATTATTTTCTTCAGATTTATATCAATCAAACTTCTAAGAGTGTTTAAATAATAATGAGCGTTTACATTATTGCAGAGGCGGGTGTTAACCATAACGGTAGTATGGATTTAGCTCTTAAGTTAGTAGATGCAGCAGTTTATGCTAAAGCTGATGCAGTTAAGTTTCAGACTTATATAACAGACTCCTTGGTAACTGCATCTGCCGAAAAGGCTAAATATCAAGCAGATATAACTGGAACTAATGAAAACCAATATTCCATGCTAAAACGTTTGGAGCTTAGCCAAGAGCAATTTTTAGAATTACAGAAATATAGTCTTGATAAAGGAATTGAATTTCTATCCACCGCTTTTGATACCGAAAGCTTAAAGTTTCTTCATAATGATTTAAGTTTAAATACTCTTAAAATACCTTCAGGAGAAATAACTAACGCGCCATTTCTTTTGGAGCATGCTGTTACTGGCTCTGATTTAATTGTTTCCACCGGAATGTCTGAACTCAAAGAAATAAAGGCAGCGCTTTCGGTGATTGCTTATGGTTATTTATATAAACGCAGCGATAACTTCCCTACAATGCATGAATTTAAAAAAGCATTTTCGTCTAAAGAAGGACAACTCTTATTATCTAGAAAGGTAACTTTACTTCACTGTACTTCGGAATACCCTGCACCTTTAGAAGAAATAAATTTATTAGCTATGAATAGCATGAAAGAGGAGTTTGGTTTACAAGTTGGATATTCTGACCATACCAAAGGGATTTCTGTACCAATTGCTGCTGCTGCTTTAGGAGCTCGAATAATTGAGAAACATTTTACTTTAGATTCCTCAATGGAAGGACCAGATCATAGTGCCTCATTAGAGCCTGAAGAACTAAAATTAATGATAAAGAATATAAGGTCTGCAGAGATAGCACTTGGTTCAAACCAAAAGAAAGTAACCGAAAGTGAGTTTGAGAATAGAAATGCAGCTAGAAAAAGTATTGTTGCACTTGAAAATATCAAAAAAGGTGATGTATACACGGAATCAAATATTGGAATAAAGCGTCCAGGAACTGGTTTGTCTCCATTTAGTTATTGGGAGACATTAGGGACACGTGCTCAGAAGGCATTTAAAATAGGGGAGGCTATTGAGTAAGCCAGTCATAATTCTAGGGGGTGGTGGCCATGCAGGAGTTCTTGTAGAGACTTTACGTTTGACTGGTTCGAAAATAGTAGGAATAACGGACCCAAGTTTTCAAAAAGGAACTCTTTTATATGATGATATTCCTGTATTAGGTAGTGATGAGTCTATAAAAGAATATGATCCTAGCAAACTATTACTCGTAAATGGATTAGGACCTTCACCTAAAGAAAACAGTCGAGAGGTGCTTAGTAAACAATTCACCACCCTAGGTTATGAGTTTTTAAGTGTAATTCATCCTTCTGCCTATGTTTCTCCTAATGCAATAATTGAAGCTGGTGCTCAGATTATGGCAGGGGCGGTTATTCAGAACGGATGTAGTATCGGTTTTTGCAGTGTAGTAAATACAGGTAGTATTGTAGATCATGACAGTAATGTAGGAGATTACTCTCACATAGCACCAGGTGCAGTTATCTGCGGAGGAGTTAAAGTTGGTAGAGGTGTATATGTTGGGACAGGATCAGTAGTTATAGAAAATCTATCTTTAGGAAATAACTCTTTATTAGCTGCAGGAGTAACTTTAAGAAAAAATTTAAAAATAGGGGAGTTATTTTACGGCACATAAAAAATCTTTTTATTTGTCTTTTGTTAAAAATTTTATCGGATAAATTTTATGGATATGAGTGTATTAAAAAAAGCTTCTTTAACTGTAGATTCAACTGTTAACGATGCAATTGTTAGTTTAGAGGAAAGTGGTTTACAAATTGTAATTATTTTAAAAGATGACAAGACACTGTTAGGAATAGTTACCGATGGAGATATTCGAAGAGGTTTACTACAAGGTCATGGTTTAGAAGCTCTTGTCTCAGACATTATGATGACTTCACCTATAGTTGTTGATGAAAAGGCTACTAGAGATAAGGCAGTAAATCTAATGCTGAAGCATAAATTTCAACATATACCAGTGGTTGATGGGCATAACCGTTTAGTAAATTTATATTTATTAGATGAAGAATTTACTAAAACTGAACATGAGAATACTTTAGTCATAATGGCTGGAGGTTTTGGAAAAAGATTAATGCCGCATACTGAAAATTGTCCAAAACCTATGTTGCAAGTTGCAGGAAAACCAATGCTAGAACATATTTTAGAGCAGGCAATTTCTCAGGGAATCAAGAATTTCGTCATTTCTATATTTTATCTTCCTGAAATGATCGTTAATCACTTCAAAGATGGAGCAGATTGGAATGTTAATATAGAGTACATCCAAGAGAATAGTCCTTTGGGGACAGCAGGTGCCTTGTCTATGTTACCTGAGAACCAAAGTCTACCCATAATTGTATGCAATGGTGATTTACTAACAAATATTAGTTATAAAGATATTTTAGAATACCACTCAAAACATTCCTCAGTAGCTACAATGGCAGTTAGAAACCACGAAACGCAAAATCCCTACGGTGTAGTTAAGACTAGTGGCCTTGAAATTGATGGTTTTGAAGAAAAACCAATTCATCATTCAATAGTTAATGCAGGTATCTATGTATTAGAACCCGTTGTACTTGATTATTTAAATGAAGATGAAGTTTGTGATATGCCAACTCTCTTTGAAAGGCTAAAAAAAGCAAATCATCGAACAGTTGTTTTTCCTATGCATGAGCGTTGGTTAGATGTAGGGCAGCCCGGTGATCTTGAATTAGCAAGTAAATATATTCCAAAATCGTAATGTTAAAAAACGAAAAGAAAGTTTTAGCTGTTATTACAGCTAGAGGTGGTTCAAAAGAGTTACCTAGAAAAAATATATTAAATTTAGCTGGAATACCGTTAATTGCTTGGACAATTAGAGCAGCAAAGGAGTCTAAATATATAACTAGAGTAATTTTATCTTCGGATGATGATGAAATTATCCAGGTTGCAAAAAAATATGATTGTGATGTCCCTTTTCGAAGACCTGCGAAGTTGGCAACTGATGAAGCATCTTCTCTAGATGTAATCTATCACTCTATTGAAAATGTTTCTGGTTATGATTATGTGATTTTACTGCAGCCTACATCTCCGCTTAGAACATCGGGAGATATAGACTCAGCGTTTGAGTTAATGATGTCTTTAGAGGCTAATTCTTGTGTTTCAGTTTGTAAAACAAAAAAGACACCCTACTGGATGTTCAGTCTAGAAGGAGATCAAAGTTTAAAAAAACTCTTACCTTTACCCGAAGATGCTCATTATAGACAAGCGCTACCTGATGTTTATGAACTTAATGGTGCAATATATATCTTAAAAATAGATTCACTTTACCATGATCGTAGTCTCGTGCCTGAAAAGTCAATTGCTTACGTAATGGAAAGATCAGTATCTATTGATATTGATTCTTTAGCGGACTTTAAAAGATGTCAAAACTACCTAGAGGAAACTAATGATTAAACATGATGTAATCGAGAAATATAATTTACCTAGAAAAGTCAAATTTTGTAAAAAATGTGTAATTTCTAATCAAAGGCCAAGAATAACCTTTGATGAAAATGGCGTTTGTTCTGCTTGCAATTTCTCTGAATATAAACGAGAAAATTTTGATTGGGATTTACGCGAGAAAGAGTTAATCGAACTTTGCAATAAATACCGTAAAGATAACGGAGAATATGACGTAATAGTACCTTGCAGTGGAGGTAAAGACGGTAGTTTTGTAGCCCACCAACTCAAGTATAAATATGGAATGAACCCTCTTACTGTTACTTGGGCGCCTTTGGTTCCAACCGAAATAGGGCGACGCAATCTTGATAATTTTATTAGGTCAGGGTTTGATAATATTCTAGGTACGCCTAATGGTGTAGTGACTCGTAAGTTAACTAAACTAGCTACTGAACATTTAGGAGATCCATTCCAGCCTTTTATTTATGGGCAGACAAATTTTCCAATGCACATGGCACTCAAGTATAACGTTGAATTGATAATGTATGGCGAGAATGGTGAAGTTGAATATGGTGGGGACATGAAAAACGCATTTGTTCCAACGCGTGAAATCACCGACCATGATAAGCAATACTTTTCTGGCCTTCCCCCTGAATTTTGGCTCAATCATGGTATAAATGAAATAGATCTCAAGCCCTTTATGGCCCCACCTTACAAATCGTTAATGGATAATAATACGACTATACATTTCTTTAGTTATTACAAATATTGGGATCCTCAAGAAAATTATTACTATTGTCGAGAAAATACTGGTTTTGAACCTAATACAGAAAGATCAGAAGGAACCTACTCAAAATACGCTAGCCTAGACGATAAGATTGATGGATTTCATTATTATTTAAGTGTAATTAAGTTTGGCATTGGAAGAACCACTTCAGATGCAGCCCATGAAATTCGTGACGGGAAGATTACAAGAGAGGAAGGTGTCGCTTTAGTTGAAAGATTTGATGGAGAATTCCCTACTAAATATTACGAGTTGTTTCTTGAATATTGTGATATTTCAGACGAGACATTTCACGCTATGATTGATAGCTGGAGATCTGAACACCTTTGGCGTAAGACAAGTAATGGATGGGAATTAAAACACGCTGTATGGAATGACGATCATAAAGATTAGCAATAATGAACACTAGGATAATTTCACGCCTGGATGTTAAGGGCACCAATTTAATAAAAGGTGTTCACTTGGAAGGATTAAGGGTCATAGGACCAGTAAATGAATATGCAATTAAATATTACGAACAAGGAGCCGATGAGCTTGTTTATATGGACATTGTCGCCAGTCTTTATGGTCGTAATAGTTTGACAGAAATAGTAAGCAAGGCAGCTCGAGATATATTTATACCTCTTACGGTTGGCGGAGGTATTAGGACCGTGGATGATGTAAACGATCTGTTAAGAGCAGGTGCTGATAAGGTTGCTATCAATACTGCAGGTGTTAGGGATCCAGAACTTATTTCAAAAGTGGCGAAGAAATTTGGTTCGCAATGTATGGTACTTTCGATTGAAGCTAAAAAAATTTCATCTGATTATTGGGAAGTTTATACAGATTGTGGAAGGGAGCCTACTGGTTTAAATGTTCTTGAATGGGCTACTCAAGCAGAAAAGAATGGTGCAGGAGAAATAATACTAACTTCTATCGATCAAGAAGGAACAGAACAAGGCTTCGATTATGAATTAATTAAAGCAGTATCTGGACAGGTGAGTATTCCAGTTATTGCTAGCGGAGGTTATGGAAAATTTAATGATTTTGAAATGTCTGTTAGTGCTGGAGCTTCAGCCGTTGCAATAGCTGGACATTTTCACTATGAGAAAACCACTGTTTCTGATGTTCGTTTTGCTGCCAAGGAAAGCTGCATAAAGGTAAGAGAACTATGTTAACCGTTACGGTTGTAGATTATGGTGTTGGTAATTTATTTAGTGTCAGAGCAGCACTAGAGTATTGTGGTGTTGATAAGGTAATTTTTGCTAAAACTGAATCAGAGATTATTAATGCGGACAGATTGATATTACCTGGAGTAGGCGCATTCATGGATGGAATGAATGGATTAAAAGAGATGAGTTTGATCGATCCTATAACTAGATATGTTAAAACCGGTAACCCAATCTTGGGTATCTGTTTAGGAATGCAAATGTTAGGAACACAGAGCGAAGAGTTTGGATTACATCAAGGACTAAATCTTATACCAGGTAAAGTCATTAAGATATCATCAGAGGATATAAGTGGTAATTCAAGAAAAGTTCCTTTCGTGGGTTGGGCAGAACTACATTTAAATACTTCTGACAAATTTAAACCTAATATTTTAAGTGATCTATCAAATAAATCTGCTGTTTACCTAGTACACTCATATCATTTTGTTGCAGAAAGTGAAAATCACACTCTAGCGTACTATGATTACTACGGATTAAAGGTTTGTGCAGCTATTCAACGAGAAAATATTATTGGTGTGCAGTTTCATCCTGAAAAAAGCTCAAAAGCAGGGCTTGGTATTCTTAAGAATTTTCTATCTATATAACAAAACTTAAATTCAAGATATGGCTAATCAAGATCTTCAATATCAAGTACTTAAGATGCTTGAAGATAATCCAGACTTAACTCAAAGACAGATTGCAGAGAAATTAGGCGTTAGCCTTGGTAAGACTCATTATTTAGTTAAGTCTCTAATTGACGTTGGATGGATCAAGTTTGGTAATTTTAAGAGGTCTGGTGATAAGTTGGGATATGCTTACCTTCTAACACCAAAAGGTATTGCAGAAAAAGCATCCATTACTGTTAAGTTCCTAGAGAGAAAACAACAAGAATATATAAAATTAAATGAAGAAATTGTTCAACTCAAGGAAGATGTGCGACAGCAGCAAGATTTAATGGAAAGCAAGGGAGTTTCCAAGGACATTAAATTTTAGGATTTTTAAGAACGAGTATTTAAATATGAATATAACTGTTGTAGGGGCAGGTTACGTAGGTTTAGCTAGCGCAATGTTACTGTCCCAAAATCATAAGATTATGATTTTTGATATCGATCCGATAAAGATAGATAAACTAAGCAATAGAATATCTCCTATACATGACCCTGAGATTCAGGACTTTATGAATAACGAAAAAATTAGTTTCTCAGTAACTATGAACAGCAAAGAAGCATATGTAGGTGCTGATTTTATAATATTAGCGACACCCACTGATTATGATGCAGAAAATAATTACTTTGATACTAGTTCTGTTGAGAAAGTTATTGATGAAGCAATACTAATCAATCCTGATGCTGTAATAGTTCTTAAATCTACCGTTCCAGTTGGTTATACAGAAATGATTAAAAAGCAATTTAACAGTCAAAATATTGTTTTTTCACCTGAATTTTTAAGAGAAGGAAGTGCTTTATATGACAATCTTTACCCTTCTAGAGTAATTGTCGGTGAGAAATCTGATAGAGGTAAAGAGATTGCAGATTTACTTACGAAAGCAGCAATTAAAAAAGATATTGAAGTTCTTCTTGTGGATTCTAGTGAAGCAGAATCAGTAAAACTTTTCTCAAATACATATTTGGCAATGAGGGTTTCGTTCTTCAACGAATTGGATTCTTATGCTGAAGCGCAAGGTTTAGACTCCCTAGAAATAATTAAAGGTGTATGTTTAGACCAGAGGATTGGAGATCATTACAATAATCCATCTTTTGGATACGGAGGTTATTGTCTGCCCAAAGACACTAAACAATTGAAAGCTAATTATAAAGATGTTCCTAATAGTCTAATAAGTGCAATTGTAGATGCTAATTCCACTCGAAAAGATTTCATATCTGAGTCAATAATCAAAAAAAACCCTCAAACAGTTGGTATTCATCGATTAATTATGAAAAGTGGTTCTGATAATTACAAATCCTCTTCCATTCAAGGAATTATGAAAAGAATAAAAGCTAAGGGAATTGAAACAATCGTTTATGAACCAGAGTTAACTGATGAGTCTTTCTATAACTCTAAAGTCATCAATGACTTAAATGAATTCAAGAGCTTGAGTGATTTGATTGTAGCCAACCGAATGAGTGATGAATTACTTGACGTTAAATCAAAAGTTTATACTAGAGATCTATTTCATGATGATTAAGGAAAATTTATGAGAGTTTTGGTTACAGGATCTGCCGGATTCATTGGTTCAGCACTATCTATTAAGCTCCTTGCAAGGGGAGATGAAGTTGTAGGAATTGATAATCATAATGAATATTACGATCCTGCCTTGAAATTGGCTCGACTTGCTCGCCACAACAAACATGAGAAATATACTCATATAAGGATGGATATTGAGGATACACAGGGAGTTACCAAGGTATTTGATGACTTTGAATTTGATGGAGTAATCAATTTAGCTGCACAGGCTGGTGTTAGATATTCAATAGAGAACCCACTTGCTTATATTAATTCCAATGTAGTTGGATTTGCTAATATTTTAGAAGGGTGCAGACATAACAAAATTAATCATCTTGTTTATGCTTCAAGTAGTTCTGTATATGGATCAAACATTAAAATGCCGTTCTCAATACATGATAATGTTGACCATCCTCTCAGTCTTTACGCTGCTAGCAAAAAGGCTAATGAACTTATGGCTCATACATACAGTCATTTATATAACTTGCCAACAACGGGCCTTAGATTTTTTACTGTATATGGACCTTGGGGCAGGCCAGATATGGCATTATTTACTTTTACTAAGGGTATATTAAATGGAGAAAAGTTATCGGTTTTTAACTATGGCAAGCATCGTCGTGACTTTACATATATTGATGATATTGTCGATGGTGTCATTCGTGTTTTAGATAAACCTGCTGAACCCAATCCAGATTGGTCTGGTGAGTCTCCAGACTCAGGAACCTCACATGCACCTTGGCGCCTTTACAATATTGGCAATAACAATCCCGTTGATTTAATGGACTACATTGCTGCAATTGAGAAAGCGTTAGGAATGAAAGCAGAAAAGGAGTTCCTTCCTTTACAGCCAGGGGATGTTCCAGACACTTATGCAGATGTAGAAGATTTAGTTAAAGACTTTGATTATAAACCGTCTACGGATGTCCAGAATGGAATTGATAAATTTATACATTGGTACAAAGATTATTACAAAATATGATAAATCATAAAGAAACAAAAATAGGCATCATAGGTTTAGGCTATGTCGGCCTTCCTCTAGCAGTTGAATTTGGAAAAAAATATGAAACTATTGGTTTTGATATCAATAGCCAAAGAATTAAAGAGTTAAAATCTGGAAATGACATGACTCTAGAGGTGCATTCTGATGAAATTTCTGCTTCTAAAAAACTTCAATTTACTTCCGAAACAAGTGATATTAAATCATGTAATATTTTTATTGTTACAGTTCCGACCCCGATTGATGCTAATAAAAAACCAGACCTTACTCCTTTGATCAAAGCAAGCGAAACAGTAGGAAAAATATTAAAAAAAGATGATTTAGTAATATATGAGTCGACGGTATTTCCTGGCGCCACAGAAGACGTTTGTGTTCCAGTTTTGGAACAAAATTCTAGCCTAGTTTTCAATAAAGATTTTTTTTGCGGATACTCACCTGAAAGAATAAATCCTGGAGATAAAGAACGTCGTTTAACTTTAATTAAAAAGATTACCTCCGGTTCCACAGAAGAGAGTTCAGAAATTGTTGATAAGTTGTATCAAAGCATTATCACTGCAGGGACTTATAAGGCAGGCAGTATTAAGATAGCAGAAGCTGCAAAAGTAATTGAAAATACTCAACGAGATATAAATATTGCTCTAATTAATGAACTATCTATGATATTTAATAAGTTAGATATTAACACCCAGGCAGTTTTGGAAGCAGCCGGTACTAAGTGGAATTTTCTTCCTTTTCAACCTGGTTTAGTAGGCGGTCATTGCATCGGTATAGATCCATACTATTTAACGCACAAAGCAATTGAAGTGGGGCATCATCCAGAAATTATTCTTGCCGGTCGAAGACTCAATGACAATATGGGCTCTTACGTTGCAGGTCAAGTTACCAAGTTAATGATAAAAAAGCGAATACATGTTGTCGATGCAAATATTTTGATTATGGGACTGACATTTAAAGAAAATTGTCCAGATATTCGTAATTCAAAGGTTGTTGACTTAGTTTCTGAATTGAAAGGATATAACTGTCAGGTTGATGTCTATGATCCGTGGGTTGATATTAAAAGAGCAGAAGCAGAATATAATTTATCTTTAATTAAAAAACCTGAATTAGGTAAATATGATGCAATTGTATTAGCAGTTGCACATAAAGAATTTAGAGAATTAACTGCTGAGGAAGTTAGAAGTTATGGGAAAGATGTAAGCATCATCTTTGATATTAAATTTTTATTTGAAGAAAGTGAAGTCGATGGAAGGCTTTAAAATGTATAGGTATTATTTATGTTAAAGAAGGTTTACGTATCTTTAATCGCTGACCTTGTTCACGCGGGACATATTTCTGTTTTAAGAGAAGCTAAGAAACATGGTGAAGTAACTGTTGGCTTATTAACATCTAATGCAATTGCTGAGTTAGAAGATACATCATATTTAAAGTACGAGCAGCGTCTTAAAGTAATTGAGAATTTGGAGATGGTAACAGAAGTTATTCCTCAAAATAATGCAAGCTATAAAGAGAATTTAGAATCTTTAAGACCAGACTTTGTAGTTCATGGCAATGACTGGGTGATTGGCAAACAATCAAAATACAGGCAGGAAGTTATAGAGCTTTTAAATACATGGGGAGGAGAGTTGATCGAAATAGAGTACAGCTCTGACATAAGTGATCAAAATATTAAAGAACAATTGATGCGTCTAGGTGTTACTTCAGTGCAAAGACTTCACCGTCTACGTACTTTAATCAATAATCAAGATATCGTCTTAATGCTTGAAGCTCATAATGCTTTGAGTGCACTGATTGCTGAACATACCTCAGTCGAAAGAAATGGAAAGACAGTCAGTTTTGATGGTGTTTGGTCAAGTTCCTTAACCGACTCAACCGCAAAAGGTAAACCAGATATAGAAGCTGTAGATATCACTTCGCGGATAAATGCTGTCAATGAAATCTTTGAAGTAACAACAAAGCCAATGATCTTTGATGGAGACACCGGTGGAAAAATAGAGCACTTCGAATTTACAGTTAAGAGTCTTGAGAGAACTGGGGTAAGCGCTGTCGTCATAGAGGACAAAACTGGATTAAAGAAAAATTCTTTGTTTGGTAATGAGGTTGAGCAAAAGCAAGATTCAATTGAAAACTTTTGTAAAAAAATAAAAGCTGGTAAGGATGCGCAAATTACGGACGATTTTATGATAATTGCCAGAATTGAGTCTCTTATTTTAGAGCAAGGAATGGAAGATGCTTTGACTCGAGCAGAGGCCTATATCTCGTCAGGCGCAGATGGAATTATGATCCATTCTAGACAAAAAGACCCTTCTGAAATTATTGAATTTATGAAAAAATTCAGAAAAAAAGATAAAAAAACGCCTGTGGTAGTAGTGCCTACCAGTTTTAACTCAGTTACAGTGGAAGAGTTCATTGATTTAGGCGTAAATATTGTCATTTCAGCTAACCACATGCTTCGTTCAGCATACCCTGCTATGTCACGGGTTGCTAAATCAATTCTTGAAAATGGAAGAAGTTTAGAGTCTGAAGAGGACTGCATGTCAATTAAAGAAATTTTAGAAATCATTCCAGGAACAAAATAAATGAAAGGTATGAAGAAAAGAATAATGGTAGATATGTCTGCTACTCTTATTCATCATGGCCATATAAGACTTCTTAAGGAAGCTTCTAAGCTTGGAAACGTTATTGTCGGTTTGACTACAGACCAAGAAATTAAGGCTAAAAAATACTTTGAACCTGAAATGGATTTCGATTCACGCAAAGAAGTTCTTGAGTCTATTAAGTATGTTTCTGAGGTCGTCCCTACTCCTTGGATCATTGATGATTCGATTATGGAACAATATTCAATTGATTACCTAGTGCATGGATCTGACAATGTAAATGATATAGATTCAGAAAAATTGAAGATTTTTCCTAGAACAGATGGAATTAGTAGCACAACCATCAGGAATAGAGTACAAAAAGCGATTACAGATAAAGGAAATCATAAATTGATGCTTACGCCTGGACCTGCTGTATTGCTTCATGAAAATATTCAGTATCTTAAACCTGTATTCGGTCGAGGAGATGAAGAATATTTATCCATGGCAGATAGTGTTTCTGATTGGGTGAAGTCGTTAAGCGGTCAGGACGAGTTAGTTATGGCTCAAGGATCTGCCACCTTGGCTTTAGAGCTCTCAGCTCATAGTTTTGTCTACGGAAAAGTTTTAATTATTTCTACGGGATACTATAGTGATAGACTGAAAAAATTACTTCCTGAGGGTTGTCAGATCACAATGTGCGATTATGAAGATCTGGGCAATGAATCTGGAAAATTTGACTGGGTTATGTGCACATATACCGAAACCTCTACTGCATTTAAAGTAGATTTGGAGAGAATTAGATCAAAAAGTGACCGTTTAGGAGCAAAATTATATGTTGATGCTACTGGCTCTATTGGTCTTGAAGAAAATCATGAATTAGCTGATTTGATGGCCTTTAGTTCATGTAAGGGTTTGTTTGGTCTGACCGGCGCTTGTTTTGTGGCTTTTAAATCAGGATTGAAACCTAAAACTTTACCAAATTTTTATTTTAATCTTGAAACTCAAAGAAATAAAATGGTTACTGGACCATATCATGCAATATCTTCTTTATTCGGGGTTATGCATAAACATGAGATATTAAAAGAAAGAGTTTCTCAAAGTAAAAATTTTGTATTAGAAAAATGGGGAAAACTAGCCCGTAAATCCAATCAACCTTTATTATGCACTTATTTAGAAGGTAAAGTTATTCCAAAAGATGAGAATGTTGTCTTATATTCACCAAGATCAAAAAATAATGGCTCTGTTATTTGTCACTTTGGAGAAATTCATAGAGACGAAATAAAATTAGATACAAGAATAGATTTCGTTTGATGCTTTACACTGATCAATTTGTTGTTGAACTAATTAAACAAGGATATACACATTTATGTGTTGTACCGTGTAGTTTCGCAAAAAACCTAATAAATGCATCAATCAATTATCAAGACAAATTAGAGTATTTACCTTGTGCCAGTGAAGCAGTGGCTTGTTCCATAGCTGCAGGTCTAAGTATGTCTGGTAAGAAACCTATTGTAATAGTGCAGTCATCTGGTTTGACAAATATGGGAAGCTGCATAACGAGTCTATTGAACCCTTATGAAATTTTATTTCCCATAATTGTAAGCTGGAGAACCTATACTGAGGGTGATAGTGAGATTCAACACAGGCATTTATCTACTAAATTACCAAGTTTAATTGAGGCATATGGCTATAAATCTATTATCTTAAATAAGAATCAAATAGAGGTAGCGATTTCGCAAATAGATAGTTGTAGTAAGGAAAAGTTTATTTGCTTACTGGAGGAAAATACCTTCTCTGATGTAAGTCTGTACAAAGAAAATAGATTGGACCTTTCGAGATTTCAAAAAAGAAGTATTTTTCTGAAAGAACTAAACAAAAGCCATAAAGATACTCAAGCGTTAATAATAGGTACGACAGGAAATACGGCTAGAGAAATGCATCACTATATGCCAAGCACAAATAATTTTTACATGGCTGGAAATATGGGGGGAGCTTTAAGCGTTGGTTTGGGTGCTGCTATGGCAGGTAAGAAAGTTGTAGTCTGCGGCGGTGATGCAGAGTTTGTTATGCATTTAGGCGGCCTCACAACTAGTGGGAGATATAGAAATTTAAAACTTGCGTATATCATTTTTGATAATGAGTCTAATAAGAGCACAGGAGGCCAAAACACTTATCAAGACCATCTTAATTACCTAGATATTGCAAGAGCTTCTGGTATCCCTAATATTTATGAAATTAGCACAATAGATGAGTTTAGAATTTACCTTGAGGAGACTCAAGACTTAGAAGAGATATCTGTAGCGAGAGTAAAATGTTCTTACGATTCTATGTCCCCCAGGCCTAGCATGGGAGATATTATAGATAGTAAAAGAATTTTCTTATCTGATTCCTGAGCTTACAATAATAATTTAGTCAGAAACCAATATTTAAAAACATTTTAAATACACAAATAAATACTATTTAAAACCTTGGAGCACTAAGTTTGTTCAAACATCAAAATTTTAAACTTTCTCGTAATGGCGTTGAGAATTATTTTTGGCCCATTAGTAGAAAAGAAGTTATGAGCCTTTATCATGAGATGATTAGCAAAAGCTCACAATATTTTAGGACCTCACTTGAGGATCCGAGTAATAAATTTGTTGAGCATCTGAAGATAATTAACCTTTATTTCGTTCTAAAAGTTGCTGACCTCTATCAAAAGAAGATTTTGATTTCAGAAATTGCTAAAGCAAGAAAAAATAATTTAAGAGTAGATATTTTTGATGATGATTTAAATCGAAATAGTAATAAATATTTAGATCATGTTAAGGATAGACATTGGCCAATTTTAAGAAAAAACAAAATACTCAGAGGTCTTAGAAACCAAATTGCTACTCTATATCGTAACGACGGCTTTAAAAGAGCGGATTTAAGGAATTTTAATAATAGTAATGATATTGTCCTTACAGGAGTGAATCCACTTGCATCGGAGTATTCTGCAGCGAACAATCTTTCTGTATCCCTTGTGAAGGTTGTAGATTATTTTCAAGGGGCCAATCCAAATGATATTAAGATTGCTTTAAACAGGGAGAACTCTGAATATTTTGAAGCTAAAATATTTAATAAGTATTTAGAAATTTTTACCCATATTTTTGTAAAGAGAGGTATCGAATTTTCTGACGAAGATTTTTCTGAATTACAGATCTGGCATAGAGAGTTCAGTCTAAGTATCAGTTATTATCAGAAACTCTTAGCCAATCAAACCTATAATTTACCCATGCAACTCTGGTCTTCTTCAGCTGGAATATTATGGAATAAACTTTTAGCTATTGAGGTAAGAAAACAAGGAGGTCATGTGACTGGATTTGATCATGCTGAAGGCTCAAGTCTTTCAACAGATACGGTTTTCCCTTTTATTGAACTCCAAGAAGTTGATACATTCGTCACTCATTCAAAAATATTTGTAAGTTATCTAAAAGAAGCCTCAAAAAATCAACTTTATTACAAGGAATGTCCCGCAATCATTTCAATAAAGTGACATTGGATCAATTATGAAAATAATGTATATAGTTCAGTTTTATAACAATGGATGGACTGAATTCGGTGCAAAAATGCCTGATATAGTTCTCATTGATTGGCAATTGAAACTACTAAATTATTTGTCAGAAAAAGGGCATGAAATCCTTGTAAAACAGCATCCCGGCTCCGAAGTCAAGATGCCTAAATATTTTTTTGAAGAAATTGGAGTTAAAGACGTGCAGGGTAGGTTTGAAGATGTCTATGGCAAAGCAGATATTATTCTTACTGATGATTCTGGATCTACAACTTTTGGTTCCGCATTGAAGTCTAATAAACCAGTTATTTTTATAGACTTTGGTTACACAACTTTACGTCCTGAAGAATTAGATGTACTCAAAAAGTCTTGTTATGTCATTAAGGGTAGATTTTTGGATGATAACCGTGCAGATATAGATTGGAATGACCTAAAACTCGGTTTAGATAAATGTCATAGTCACACTGATCAGGCCTATGTAAAAACAAAGATCTAGCACTAACAGAGATGGTATCAGGATAAGTAAGGTCGAATGAGTAAAATATTTAATAATAGCGAAAAGGAGTCTTAAGACCATGAAAGAGTATTTAGACAAAATAAATAGTTACGGATTACCACTATTGATATTGAGCATATTTAGGATTCTGATCGTAAGGGTCAGAAGACTGTTTGGTATCACCAGTCCAGTTGTCAGAAAAATATTTGATTATCAAATGTATTTAGATATTTATGATAAGGGGTTGTCAGCACAATTAATAAAGTATCGAAAAAGGGAAATGGACCATAAGTTTCTTCTAGACAGAACATTAACTGAAGGCAGTGTGGTATTAGATATTGGAGCTAATATAGGCTATTACGCTTTGATGGAATTAAATCTAATAGGTCCGTCTGGTAGCTTAATTGCAGTTGAGCCTTCTCCTTGGAATGTTAACTTACTAGAAAAAAATCTTGAACTAAATAAAAAGCAAGACAATGTCAGGGTGGTGTTAGGGGCAATTTCATCTTCTAGTGGCACTGATACGTTCCATCTTGCTTCATCATCCAATTTAAATACATTTCAAAATTACGGAACTGTTACACAACACCTTACAGGAGAAACCATTGAAGTTAACACTTATAGAGTAGCTGAAGTATTAACTAAGGAAGAACTTGATAGAGGCATTGATCTTATTAGAATGGATGTAGAAGGCCATGAAGTAGATGTAATAAATGGAATGATGCATGAGATTAAAGCTGGAACTCTTTCACCTTCTATCATTTTTGAAACTCATCTCAGTCGATATACAAAAGAGAATGATATGGTTGCTAGCTTACAGGGTTTATTTGATTGCGGTTATTCTGTTAAGTATATTGCCTCTTCGTGGCAAGCTGGAACAGAAAGGATCAGGACCTTTGGTTACAGAGAGTTTGAATCTGTCAAAACAGATGGGTGCATTCGTTCTATTTTCCAGGATATAAAACCAAAAGATGCTATTGAAATAATTTGTAATACTGGCGGAGCAAGAACGGTCTATCTAGAAAGTCCTTCCAAAACACAGAGCTCATCTTAAATTCAAAAATTTTGTTTCAACTTTCATAGTATTTTGATAAATAAAGAATTCTAATTTGCTAGAGAATCATTTATGAAATTTCTTGACACATTAAAACTAATAAAAGATCAATTGTTGTCCTCGCCTGGAACAACAGCAATTATTTTGATTTTATCTATAACCGTAGGACTTCTTGAAGCGGTAAGTATTGCTACCTTAGTTCCTCTTTTCGATATAATTATGAATGGACGTATCGACGATTTAGCGAAATATAATTTCGTAAATTACTTTATGGAATTTTTCGGTGTAGGTTTGACCATTTCAGGAGTATTAACTCTATTTTGTGCATTTATATTATCGAAAGGAATATTTAGTTTGCTTGCGATGTCCTACATTGGAAGAGTAGTTGTACAAATAGCCCTAGGAATGAGAGAGACTTTTCTAGAAGGATTGCTTAAATCTAATTGGCCATCGTTAGCAAGTAAAAATTCAGGCGAATTTCTTAACTCTATCAATCATGAGATACCCAAAGCAGCTTCTATTTATAGATATAGTTGTTTACTGTTAGGATCCATTTTTCAGCTTATTGCACTAATGTTAGTACTTTATAACTTTTCTAGTTTTGCAACTTATGGAGGTATATTACTAGCTTTCTTACTTTATATTGTTCTCGGTGGGTTTATCAAGTTAGCGAACGAACAGGCTAGAGACCAAGCTAATTTAACTAATAGCTTAATGTCAAGAATTCATGAATTACTGAGCAGCATTAAGGTAATAAAGGCAATGGACTTAGCCAAATTTGTTTTCCCTGTAATGTTAACAGAAGCACAAGGTATAAAAACAGCTGAGCAAAAACAAATAATTGCAACGCATGGCTTGAACTATTTACGTGAACCAATAGTTGTCATCTTTCTTTGCCTGGGTCTATATTTTATTTTAGAAAATAACTTACTTGCTAATGAAATTTTGTTTGCTGCATTAGTACTTTTTGTTAGATTAACGCAAAGCATAGGCAAGCTACAATCTGATTATCAAACGTTTGTAGTTAACTCTCATTTCTATAATTCATTCAATGAAAAACTGAAAAAGATTCAGTCCAATAAGGAAATTCAAGGAAAATTTAAGAATGTTTTATTTAAGAAATCTGTAGAATTTAAGAAGGTAAATTTCTCTCATGACTCTTCTGATCTCCTAGAGGATATTAATTTAACTTTCCCTACTAATGGGTTTATATCCATAACAGGACATTCAGGTTCTGGCAAAACGACTCTAGTAGATATGTTGCTTGGACTTTACAGACCTTCTTCTGGGTCAATTTTTATCGACGGTAGAAATCTTGAAGAAATTGGTTTTCAGAGTGTAAGAGCTCAGGTAGGTTATGTACAACAAGATCCATTTATATTTAATGAAAGTGTCTTGATGAATGTTGGGCTTTCAAATAAAGATATTTCAAGAGAGGCAGTAATTGAAGCGTTGAAAGCAGCAAAAGCCTATAGTTTCGTCGAGAATATGGTTGATGGTATTGATACAGTTCTAGGAGAAGATGGATCTAAAATTTCAGGCGGACAGAAACAAAGAATCTCTATAGCGCGAGCATTGGCACGTAGACCAAGTATCCTGATTTTAGATGAAGCTACTTCAGCGCTTGATAAGAAAACAATGCTAGAATTAATTGAAATTTTCAAAAAAATAAGCTTAACAACTTTAGTAATTGCAATAACTCACCAGCAAGAAATTATCGATGCATCAGATAAAACTTACCATCTAGAGAACAATCAACTAAGGGAGTTATAGATATGAAAAAGAGTGTAATTATCCCCTACATATATAATTACTACTTATTTGAATATTTAATAAAGCTATCTATACAACTCCAAGCTAAAGGTTTTTCTGTGAAAGTTTTGACTGCTGATCAGGCTGTTTTTGATAAGTTCAGAGACATTGACATTCAAGTAAGTTACTTGCCTTTTATCATAAGGCTCCTCTTGAGAAGATCTGGAAATATTTTATTTAGAATTTCTCTTTGGATTTCAGGTTATTTTTGGATGATTTTGATAAGAGATAGATATGATTTTGCAATAATCCCTTGGGATAATAAACCTATCTGGTATCTAATCCTAAAAAATTTTCCTTCACTTACTGTACACAACACAACTGGTTTAATGGATTTAGATTTTGAGATTGAAAGTTACAAATCAAACAAAAGTCACAAGATAGCAAAATTCTTCGAAGGTATTTTTAAAAAGAATTTGCTGCCACGCCTTGGCAATGTAATCTTAAAACATAATAAGTTATGGTATCTGGACAAGCTTCTTGGGCTAAAGAGTGAAAACTTAGTTCAAGGATTTTCTGGCATAGATTACATGACAGTTACAGGAAATAAAATGAAAGAAACCCTCGAAAAGGGTGGTATTTCTAAATTAGGTACAAAAATATTTCCTGTTGGAAATCCTGCTTATGATGGTTTTCTTAGTTATGCAATAAATTTTGATGAAAAAAAGAAACGTGAATTTAAAGAATCTATAGGGCTTAGAAACGACAAAGATTTATATTCTATGTTTCTTTCTCCTTCCTCTTTTAATAAAGCTCAAATCGAGGAGATTGCCCTTGTTGTCGATTCTATTTTGAAGTTTGACTGTGAGGCTGGGATAGCCATGAAATTCCACCCCAAAACTGAGAAACAATTCCTTACTGAATTTCAAAGGATTCTCTCAGAACGAACATCAAATTATAAGATTATCTCTGGTTTTACTGGAGATAAATTAAATCTTGATATTATTCTTTCTTCAAAATGTATCCTACAAAAACAGAGTACAGTAGGTTTTATAGCCATGATTACTTCAGTGCCAATTATTTCTTACAACCTGATGGAAACAAATTACTACGATGATATGTATAAATATATTAAAGCTTCTTGGCATTGTGAATCGTTAAAGGAAATATCTAATTCTCTAGAAGCTTTAAATAATGATCATCAGCTTGAAAAGTTGAGAGATCTTCAAGCTAGGGCCTGTGATAATTTTTGCTTACGTAATGATTCGGCAGCGGAAAGTATTACCGAAGTTATTCTTGGTCACTTTAAAGGTATTAGATAAGTAAATCTTTTATGACAGTCGTTAATATTTTATCAGAAGGGCCTATTTCCTATAATGGAAGAGCTTTTCTGCAGCCCATTATCGTTAATAGGGAGAAGTTAGAAGATAGTTCCATAAAGATAAATATTATCAAGTCCATAAGCTCCCAAATCCAAGATTGTGATCTTTTGATTGTTGATAGTAAATTCTTCAGAGGTTGGTGGATAAAGAGAAAAGAAGATATTTTTGTTCTTCTTAGTAAATTTCGTGAGAAAACTAATGTTGTATTTTTTGATACAACAGATAGCTCCGGTTTTGTCTTAGGTGAAGTTTTGCCATTTGTTAAGGCCTATTACAAACATCAAATTCTTATAGATAAAACAAACTACTTGCGTTCAATGTATGGCAGAAGATTATTTACAGATTATTATCACAAAAGTAATAATGTATTTGATGATCTAGAGAGTGAAGAAATTGGAGCGCAAGTTTTAAATAATTCAGACTTAGAAAAAATAAAAGTTTTTTGGAATACAGGGTTAGCAAACTATTCCTTTATAGGAGATTATTTAGGTAAAATTTATAGAGCAATACCGATCCAGGCTATATTGAGATATCCAAAAACTTTTGTAACCCCTTCCCTCAACAGACCTTTAGATATTCAATGTAGATTTGGTGTAACTTATGACAAGGAAACTGTAGCATATCAGAGGAAGGCCATTACTAAGATGCTAAAAAGCAGACTGCAAACAAAAAAGGTAAACAGGTATAAATTCTATCGCGAGCTTCAAAATTCCAAAATAGTAATGTCACCATTTGGTCTTGGAGAGATAACTCTAAAAGACTTTGAAGTTTTTCTTTCAGGTTCATTATTAATGAAGCCTTCTATGGATCACATGGAAACATGGCCAAATTTTTACAAGAAAGACACATATGTTCCTTTCAGGTGGGACTTGGAAGATGTCTCGGAAAAAATTGAATATATCTTAGATAATTATAAAGATTTCCTCCATATTGCTCAAAATGGTCAAGAAGTTTATCGTCGATATATTTCTTCAGATCAAGCAAGTAGAGAATTTGTTATAAGATTTAGTGAGATTATTAATCAAGAAATAAGATAAATAAATTTAATCAAGCGATTTCTTATCTTGGAAGATTCTCGCTTTCACTCAGAGAATGTTAAAAGTAATAATAAAGGATGATCCTTCATGGCACCATTTTAAGCATAAAGAATCTAACTTATGGTTCAAAGGCTATCTTTACAACATTTCCGTACAGGATTTATTTAATAATTTACAATCTCAAGAAGTAGACTCATTTCCAAGCTTTTTATACACATTAAATGGCCATTTTGGATTTGTTTATCAGGATACTAATACAACTTTAGCTGCAGTAGATCGTGTAAGGTCCATACCTATTTTTTATAACGATAACGAAATTAGCTCAAATCCTAACTTTCTAACTAATAAAAAAATTATTAATCCTAAGTCAATTTTACCTTTTAGGATGGCTGGATACACAATTGGTAACAGCTCTTTATACGAACAAGTAGAATGCCCTCTGGGTGGGCATTATCTTTCAGAAAAGAATGGTTTAAAAAAGTATGGAGTCTATTATCAGTATCAACCTTGGACAGCTTATAAAGAACATCCTACCAGCTCAGACTTGGCTCAATTAACTCTGAATATTTTAGAAAAGATGATAAATAGTCTCAATGGAAGACAGGTGGTAATTCCTCTATCAGCCGGAAACGATTCAAGGTTGATTGCATCAGGATTAAAACATTTAGGGTATGATAATGTGAAGTGCTACTCATACGGCATCCCTGGCAATTTTGAGACAAAGATAGCAAGAATTGTTGCAGATAAGCTTGAATATGATTTCAAATTTTTACCTTTAGGTGCAAGAGAAGAGAGAAAATTCTATCTTTCAGCTGAGTTTAAAAATTATTTAAGATTTGCTGAAACTTTTGTTTCTGTTCCTTATTTCCAATCTATTTCTACAATCTCACGCTTAAAGAATTGGATAGATTCTGATGCCGTTTTTATCAATGGTGGAACAGGTGATTTTATTTCTGGAGGACACATAAGTTCAATCTTTACTCAAAATTTTCAAGAGTCAGATAAAGAAAGGCAGAATAAAATAAATCAAGCTAATATTGAAAAAAACTATAGTCTCTGGGAGTTTCTAAAAACAAAAGAAAACATCGAGCATATTAATGCTCAATTGATTAATGAGATGCCGGTTGATCTGTGTGAAGTTGAAGAAAATTATGAATTTGGTCTATACGAATATTCTGAATTTATGAATAGACAGAGTAAATATGTTATCGGTGGACAAAGAGCTTATGAATTTTATGGGCATGAGTGGCGTTTACCTCTTTGGGATGATAAATATTTAGAATTTTGGGAGAAAGTTCCATTTGATTTAAAGTTTAATCAGAAGCTTTATATCGATATGTTAGTATCTGAAAACTGGGGCGGAGTATGGGATGAATCAATTCCTATAAACAGAAAAACTATCAGACCTTTGTGGGTTATTCCTCTTAGAATCTTTTTTAAATCTTGTTTTATTTTTTTTGGAAAGAAAAATTGGCACAGGTTTGAGAGAATATTTCTTTACTATTTTATGGATGTAACAAGAATGATCACCAGCATAAGATTTTTTTCTATCTTGCGTGCAATCTTTAAAGGACCAAGACATCATGTTTCATGGCAAGCCGAAGAATACGTAAAATCTAAAATTATAAAATGATAACAATATGCTACCCATTTGTAGGAGACTCAATTGGAGGTAGTCATATCTCAACTATTACCTTAATTAAATCGCTGCAAGAAACGAGACCTGATCTAACTGTAAAAGTTTTAGTTTTTTCAGCTAATAGAGAATTTAGAGAATTTCTTTCTAATGAGAACATTACATTTGATAGTCTTAATCTGAAGTTAAAAGCAAGTTCAAAATTAGGAATAATTATTGACCTAGCTAGATCATTCTTTAGGCTAAGTAAATATCTCTACAAAGAAAAAATAGATATTGCCCACACGAATGATCTAAGGATTAATCTGATTTTCTTAGTAGTTTGTAAATTTTTTAAGATCAAGCACCTCTGGCATCAAAGAACTTCAATGCCTAGAACCTATCTTGGACAAAGAATTATTTTATTTTGCGATAAATTTGTTACTGTTAGTGATTATATATCTGGTCAAATCTTAGTTAATTCTGTTGAAGAAAAAATTACCAGAGTTTATAACCCTGTTGATTCTCATCTTTCTTCAAAAGAGGATCTGGATAAGAGAATAAAATTGTTTACAACAAAACCATTGGTAATTGGATATTTAGCAAATATAACATCACAGAAAAATCCTCAGATTTTTATAGACATAGCGAAGATTGCCAACACTCAAAAGGAATCTGATCTTGAATTTGTAATGATCGGAAAGGTCAATGATGAATTTATTCATCAAATTGAACTTGAAAAGAAATACGGTCAATTAAGTAAATCATTTAAAGTTCTGGGTTTCCGTAAAGACATTGATGATTGTTTAAGTAAAATAGACTTTTTGGTAGTTCCTGCTCAAGGAGATGGCTTTGGTAGAACAATCGTTGAGTCAATGAGAGCAGGAGTAATCGTATTGGCTCTCGACTCTGGAGGTCATAGTGAGATTATACAAAATAGAATTGATGGGGTTTTAATAAAACAACTAAATGCTCGAGATTTCATGAATAGTCTTTTAGAAATCTGCAGTGACCAGAGTTTATATAAATCCATGCTCTTGAAAGCTCATGAGAAGTCAAGACAGCACTATACGGTGCGACAACATGCTCAAGAAATCTCTCTAATTTATAAAAATATGATGAAAGCTAAAAATTGATTTTTAGCTAACTTAACTGTAATTTTATGATTAACTGTTTTTTACACATTAAAGTATCTATATATTCTTTAAATGCTATACCTAGAATCACATACCTAAGCTTTTAATTAATGAAGCGTATAAATTTTGAAAAAATCCTGCTATTTTTATTTGTAGCATCATGGGTAAATATACCTGGAATACTTTATGAAAAATGGACTCTTGATTCCTTAACAGCTGGACATGGAAAGAACATGATTCCTTATTTTCTTCCATTGTTATTCCTCTTTTTTAGCTATTACTTTTATAGATCTGAATGGAGTGCAAGGTTTGATAATCCTTTTTATGGTGTTGCTCATATGATTGTCAATAAGACCAAAACCGAAGATAAAGTATTAGGTGTATTAATCATTTATATGATCATCATCAATCATATAACGGCGATACTGGATTCCTCAGAAAGTAATCTTAGAATGATATTGCCTTTAATTAGCGCTCATTTTTTTTATTGGCTTTATAGGCGCTATTCCCATATTTCTAAAATAGATAACCTAAAAGATTTTTTTGGACAATGTGTTTTTTTCTCAATATTCATTTTGCTTTGTCTGCAGATGCTTATGTTCTTAGGTTTTATCCCTGGTCTTGTCGACACTGCTGGTGCTGAAACTAATCAATTAATTTTTAGCTTTATTCAAGTTAATGGAATGCATATAGCTTCTACCTCTTTTATGGCTCTAATTCTTCTGTTCCTGCTACTTTTTTACAAAATCAAGCTTCCTGCACCTATTATCTTTATGGGATTTGTTATTATCTTTGTTGCCTTGATCGTAAATCAGGTAAGAGGAGCATTACTACCTGCAGCTATACTTCTCTTCATTTATTTCTTAGGCAAACTTAGTTTACGAAATACCTTATTTCTGATTATGGCAGCTTCTTTAGTTTTAATGCTTTATTTAAATAATCAAGATCACAGAGTTTTTTCCTTTGATTCAAGTGCAACAGAAAGAATTATATTAATAAAAAAAACGTGGGAAGCATTTATTGAATATCCTATTTTTGGTCAAGGATCTTATTTTGCTCAAAACTTACGATTTGGCTTTACAACTCAATTTGTAGTTCACAATTACTATCTAAGATTCCTAGTTTCTTACGGAGTAATTGGTTTTATTATCTTCTTATGTTACTTACAGCCCCTTTTTCTTAGAAAGTTTAGATATAAAGATCTCGTAGGACTTTTCGTAGTTTTCTCAATCTTTACTTTCGAAGCTTACTTTCTCTGGGCGATACTAATAATTGCAACTTTTCATAATCAAGAGCTAAATGAAAATGCGATGCGTCGAAATTTCTAGCATAAGCTTCAAGAGTTGATAATGATTGATAAAAAGATATTCTTTATAGTGCCCTCTTTGAATAAAGGTGGAGCAGAACGTGTTGTTTCTTTATTGTCTAATTTTCTTTCTTGTCAATACAACGTAAAAGTTATTTCTTTTAGCACAGAATTACCTCAGTATGACCTGAAGGCGGATTTCGTTAGTCTAAATTCTGATGCAAATAAAAATATTTTTATAAAACTCATTAATATTTTTGTAAGACTTTTCTATCTTCGCAAATTCATAAAGAGAGAATGTCCAGTTTTAATAATCAGTTTTATGGAAAGCGCAAATATTCCTGCAATCCTAGCAACAAGATTTTTAAATTGGAACGGATCTTTAATGGTAAGTGTAAGGAATAATCCTTCAACTTTCCCTTGGTATTATCGAATTTTTATTAAATTATTCTATGGAGTTGCTGATAATGTTGTGGCACCATCGAAGGGAATTTGTAAGGAATTGGAAAGACTTATCTATAATTATAATAGGATAGATTTCATTCCTAATCCAATTGAGTTAGAAGACATTAAGAATCAATCCAAACAAGAAATAGACAGTTCATTAACACTACCCAAACACTACATACTTGCAGTAGGAAGGTTAACTCACCAGAAAGGTTTTGATAGATTGATTTCTATCTTCTCTAAAATTAGGAATACAGACATAAACCTAGTAATTTTGGGTGAAGGCGAACTGAGACAAGATTTAAATTCTTTAATTCAAGATCATGGTTTAGAAGAAAAAGTATACATGCCAGGTCTAGTTGATAATCCCTTTCCTATATACAGGAATGCGATATGTCTAGCTTTAACTTCTAGATATGAGGGTTGGCCAAATGTTATCAACGAATCTTTAGCTTCTGGCTGTCCAGTAGTAAGTTATAACTGTAATTATGGACCAAGCGAAATATTAGATTGTGATAATGGATTTCTTGTGGAAGAGAATGATGAAGAAGTATTTGTTGAAGCAATCTCTACTCTTTATGAAGGGAAAGAGGTAAGGGATGAGTACGTAAGTATTGGTTTGAAGAGTGTTGCAAAGTATTCGGTTGACAAAATTGCCATGCATTGGCTTAAAAAATCAGGCTTGGATTTATGAACAGAAAAAGAGTAATGCATGTTATCACTTCTACTGGAGTAGGAGGTGCTGAGAACATGCTATATAAATATCTCTCTAATACTAATCAGGACTTAATAGAGCATTACGTAATATCTCTAGTTGGAATTGATAATTTTGGGTTAAAAATAAAACAACTTAATATACCTATTCATGGCCTATCTAAGCCTATTTATACTCTAAAAGGAGTGAGGGAGCTCTATAAAGTTACTAAGGAGTTCGATCCAGACATTTTACAGTCCTGGCTTTATCATTCTGATCTTGTTTGTTTAGTTCTAAAATTGTTTCTAAATATCAAACTCTGCTGGAACATAAGATCTTACAAAGTTTATAAATTTCAAAAGCTAACCGGTTTGCTTGTAAAATTTCTTGCATTATTCTCTAAGGTACCTGATGTAATTTTAATCAATTCTTTAGCCAGTAAAGATTACCATCAAAAAATTTGGTACCGTCCAAAAAGATGGGAATATATTCCTAATGGTTTTGACCCATCAGTTTTTAAAATAAGGTCGGAGATAAAGAGTGATTTTAGAGATAAATTAAATATTGATCCTAAGGACTACGTAATAGGAATGGTATCACGTTATTCAAGCGATAAAGATCATGATACATTTTTACGAGCTTGCTCATTAATCTTTAAGCAGAGACCAAATACCCATTTTGTAATGGTTGGTGCTAATGTAGATTCCTGCAACTCCAAACTTATGGAATTAATTAATGAGCTCGATATTTATCAGAACGTTCACTTACTTGGTGTCAGGACAGATA
>CACDOC010000013.1 GCA_902554355.1 uncultured SAR86 cluster bacterium
TTTGAATTATAAAAATATCTATTTAGATAATCATGATCATTTAATAAACAGAACATTACATGAAGCTTTTTTGTCAATTTCTGTTTGTACAGCAATGACTAGGTATGAAGAGGAAGAGGTAATTAAATATAAAGATCAACATCCTGAATTAGATAAAAAAGAATTGAAAGTCGGTTCTCTCCCTGAAATACATCCATTCATCCGATATGATTTCTCCAAAGGTTTAAAAATATATGAAATGATTACAGGTAGTGAAATTAATCCAGAAATTTTCACTTTAAAAGATCATATTAATCTAATAAATAAAGTAGATATTTATGATTGGAATTGTATTAGTTCTAGATATCCTTTGAAGTAGTTCTTTATACGACATTAGCTGTCGCTTTGTGAGGTTATACTCTCATAATAATCGGAGTTAAACCTTATGAATACAAGTGAAGAAAGAAAAGAAGAATTATGTACTGAAATATGTAATTTTAGAGATAGTTTATTAGAGGAATTTGGAGAAGAGGAAGTTTACACCTCTTTATTATGGATTAGTTCTTTGATGTTTCTGAGCTCCTCAACTAATTTAACTGAAGGAAAAAAGGAAGCTTTTAGGGCAGCAAAGGCTTCTTACAAAGAAGAGTTGGACAGAAGAAATAAAGAAATCCTGTTAAACGCAAAAGCAAGTATGGATTGCACAATTAAGAAATATATTAAAACTCACAAAAACTTATATTTAATTAAGTAATACTTAAATTAAATTTACCTTACCAGACTTAAAGATTTCAATTCCCAGATGATCTTCTGGGCTGTTAACAGTTTAGCAATTAAACAATTTATGAGAATTTATTACGCAAAAAGGAATACTCCCCTTTATTTTTTAAACATCATTGAAGGTGAAGAGGAAATTAATAAAACTAAATTAGATTCAAAGAATAAGTGGAACCCAATTAATTTACCCAAACATCAAATTATACTTTTGTACTCCGTTAGAGAATTTCATTGGGCAAATAAGAAATTTTATAATCAAAGTAAGGGGTTTTATGTATTCAAACATTTACCAACTAATAACCTGTTCGCGATTAATGGAAGTAGCTTAGATTCAAAAGAAGAAATAATGGATATAGTGTTTGATATTTATCCAACATATGATTATCTTAAATAAAAAAAGGAGAAAATTTTGAAAGTAATATTAGGTTTAGAAGTAGATGGGGAAACACTAGGGGTCGAACTAGGATTTGAAGCTTTATCGAGCTTGGTTTATAGCATTCCGGACACGGAAGTAAATGCACCAATATTCGCTGCTTTAGCAAGACATCCCAATCCTTCAGTAAGGGCAAATTTAGGAGATAAACAAAACTTAGATGATGAGACTGTTTTGTTATTAGCTCGAGATAAGGACCCCAATGTAAATAGAAGTATTTCTTATAGCGAAGCATTCAAAGGAATAGCAACACTAGAATTACTAAAGGATATGCTTGCATTAGAGGGCGATGCTGCTGCCAATATAGTTAGTTATGCTGGAAGTTTTCAAAAAGTGAGTGTAGATGAGATTGAACAAGCAGTAAAAGACGCAGATATTCAAGATCCTCAAATTCTGATGACAGCGGCACAAAGTTGGGAATTATCAATAGAATTTATTGAAGAATTAACTCAGCATCCTGATGTTTCAGTAGCGAACACAGCAAAAGAAACTTTAAAAAATAGGTAATTGTCTAGAATAGTTCGCATGAACGAATGGGAAGACGAATTTGACGACGATGACTTTGATGCTGAGGAGTGGTTAGAGAATAACGTCACTATAAATGGCCAGCCGATAAGTTTTGATGGATCAAATTCACAAGAACGAAGTCTGACAGCTGAACTGCTGGATGATGCTATTACGGGAGCAGTTGCTGGAGCATCAAGCTTATTCAAAAAAGCGAAAAATGCTATAGCTTCTAGGTCAACGGGAGAGGTAACGAATAAAAATGAAGAGGAAGAAATAATGGCTGAAAAAGACCCCTCATTAGAAGAAATATTTACCGCCATGCAAAAGGAGTTAAGGGAAGAGATAAAAGAAGCAGGAGGTTTTGAATTCACTTCTGAAAAATTCGGTCAAACATTTAATTTAGAAAATAATTTATTAAATGATCAAGGTGAGTTGAACCTGGATGGTGAAGGAACCATTTACGCATGGATAATTGCTTATATAACTAAAGAGGAATGGTTAGCCGATAGAGAGCTCGATGCAAAAGAGTTATATGCTCTTTTTAGGCAACTAATAAATAGCTGTGGTATTTATGGGCACCGAATAGGTTTGCGCATTTCTAATTTCATTGAATATGCAACTGCCATGGAAGACCCCTTGATAATTGATCAAGTAATGATTTTATCTCTTGAAGAAGAATACACAGACTTAGAAATCAATAGAGAAATGGCAGAATCCCTAGTCGAAAATCTATCAGGTGAAGGACTTTCTTTGCTTATGAAAGAAAATTTATCAGCTTATTTAGTAGATCAAGAAATTAAAAAAGATCTCTATTACGAAGATAAATACGCATGGATACAGAAAATAAAAGATGCTTTAAATGAATACATATCTAATGATAATTCCATCAAATCTAATGCTCTGAAAGAATCTAAAAAAGATTTGAAATCAAAAAAACCCGAAAAGAGCAAACAAATACAAGAGACACCTGCTAACGAAATAGCTAAACAATTATTCGAAGGAAATACTATGAATAAAAAAAAGAAACCCAATAAAAATTCAGGTTCGCCAGCTGAAATGGCAGAAGGCTTATTTAAGCAATTAGAATCTGATAAACAAAATAAAGAAACCCAGAAAGATGATAAAAATTTACCTGAAAGCTACTTTGATGATCGAATTACTCCAGGTATAGAGTTGTCAGTCTTTGACTTCAACGAAGATAATTATGAGCTTGGAGCCAAAACATTACTTTGTATTTTACTAAAACACTTTACTCAAAAAGAGTTTGATCCGGATAAGCTGCAATCTGATGACTTGTTGTTACATTTATCTGATTTTGACGAGATGATAGTAAAGAATTTAAGCGCCAATGTTTGCAACCACATGCAGGAAATAGGTAGCCTGACTAATCCAGAAATTCCCTTTACTCCCGATGATCTGAGTGATTTAAAAGTGGAGCATGTAGTTTTATATGTTCAGGATATGGCAAATGATCTTGATTCGGCTTATGTAAGAATGATTCAGGATAAAGAAGATGATTAAGGAAGATACGAACTATTTAATGCTATACAAATAATTTATATATGTATATAATTTATAGTGATGTTAAGGGATTTCTAATTCTCCCCAGAATAAAACCTTTAAAAGTTTACATCTCTTAATGTCAATTTAGACTGAGAGGTGTTCATTTCTCCCCAGAAAACCTCTCCAAGGTAACATTCTCAGTTTAATTGCAGGATGCGGTTAACACCCATTTCAGGCTGCAAAAGCTAGATTTTTATCTGCATCCTGCACCTCCATGGAAGATGGAGCTTAATAAATAATTTTGGTTGGGCGCAGCTAAAGTTTCATCTTCCACCAATTTAAAAATCTTCATAAATAATCTATCTGTAGGTAAACTAAGTTAAAAGGAATTTAAATATGAATGATCAAGAAATACTTGAGCACCTTAAATCTAATAGAGCCCCATGCACTGAAACTTTAGGGATGAAAGTGGTTAGCTTTTGCTCTGAACCTCCTTCTATAGAAATGGAATTTGAAGCAAAGCATGAATTTACTCATTCAGAAGGGCAGGTTGTCCAAGGAGGATTTGTTACAGGAATGTTAGACGCTCCAATGGCTCACTTATTGATGGGCCTTTTTGATTTTAAAGTTTCGCCAATGACTTTGGATATTAATGTAAGTTTCTTAGCTCCTTCTAAACCAGGGAAACTAAATTGCGTGGCAGAGGTTGTGCAATTAGGAAAGAGTACCGCTTTTATGGCAAGTAAGTTGTATCAAGACAACTCTTTAGTTGCCACTTCTACTTCAACAGTAAAGCTTATACCATTTAGCAAGTCTTAAACTCCGAAATCCCAAGAAAGACCGTCGTGGTATTTTTTAAGGATTTCTTTAGCTATAAGTATTCTGTGAACCTCATCCGGTCCATCTGCTAGTCTAAGAGTCCTGAATCCTTGATACATACCTGCTAATGGCGTGTCACTAGAAACTCCTCTCCAGCCATGCATTTGAATAGCTCTATCTACAACTCTAGTTCCCGCAGCAGGAACAAAGACTTTAATTGCTGATATATCTACTCTAGCATCACCTTCTTTATCCATTACTTCAGCACAGTGAATTGTCATCAATCTTGAAGCCTGTATATCCATGTAAGAATCAGCGATGAAACCTTGAATAAACTGTTTGCTCTCTAGCTTTCCGCCATGCACTTCTCTTTGAGTGGAGTACTTAACCATGATGTCAAACGCTCTCCACATTTGACCAATGGTGTTCATGCAGTGATAAACCCTTCCTGCACCTAGTCTATCTTGCGCTGCTTGGTGACCAGATCCTCTAGCACCGAGAGCATTTTCTAAGGGCACTCTAACGTTCTCATATTTAATTTCCATATGATCGCCACCAGTATGACCCCAGATTGGAACTGATCTAATTCTATTTACTCCAGGAGTATCAGTTGGAACTATTATCTGAGTCATTTTCTGATTGGCCTCACCACCTTCATCATCTTCTGTTTTGCACATAACTACTAAGAAGTCAGCTCTTTGCCCATTGGAAGTCATAATCTTATGACCATTAATTACCCATTCGTCTCCTTCTTTAACTGCTGTAGTAGTAAGAGACCTAGGATCTGATCCAGCAGAATCAGGTTCAGTCATAGAAAACCCTGATTCCATCTCTTGATTAATTAAAGGAATCAGCCATTTTTTCTTTTGCTCTTCTGTTCCGTATTTAACCAATATCTTTTGATTACCTGAGTTAGGAGCAATAACTCCAAATAGTCTATTTCCTAGAGGAGACCAGGCCAATATCTCGTTCATATAAGCATGTACTAGAAAACCATTTCCCATGCCACCATATTCTTCTGGTAAATGAGGTGCCCATAATCCTTGTTTCTTAACTTCTTCATTAATCTCTTTCCTAAGCTTCTTAGATTTATCTCCACCAGCATATATTTTTCCTTCATTTGGGATAATTCTGTTGGCTACTATGTCGGCCGTTCTTAGGCGAATATCATTTATCTCATCAGATAAAGTTGGTATTGGTGCTATTTGCATTATTACTCTCCTTAATAAAACTTTTTAGAATTCTAATTTATTAGACATATCAATTGCATGCAAGCTTTAAAAGAGGTTAAAAAGTAATTCCTTTTATGTTTATATATGACAACTTTTATATTAAGTATGGCAAAAGGATAAGGAGATAAATAATGTCAATAAAGAAATGCATATATGTTGCTCTTCCATTAATTCTAATTTTAGCCAGTTGCGGGCAATCATTACCCAATGATTCACTAAGAACTATTAATCAAGGAGAGATCATAGGAATTGAAAGTGATCATAATACCTTTGCCTGGTTAGGTATCCCGTTTGCTGAACCTCCTGTAGGAAATTTAAGATGGAAGGCTCCAATTCAACCCAAAAAGTTTGATTCAAGATTTGAAGCTTCTGAATTTTCTCAAGTTTGTTTTCAAGCAGAAGGCATTATGACAGGGAATGTAGGAGGATGGACTGGTTCTGAAGATTGCTTGTATTTAAATGTCTGGTCACCAGCTTGGTCTGCTGAACAATTAAACAAGAAAAATGTACCGGTTATGATGTGGATTCATGGGGGAGGTAATACCATAGGTTCAGCTGATACCTATTATCCTACCGATTTAGTCTCTCAACATGAAGTTATAGTCGTTACCGTTCAATATCGAATGTCTAATTTAGGTTGGTTTAGACACCCGGCACTTAGACAAGGCAATTCAACTTTAGAAGACGCGTCAGGGAATTTTGGCACTTTGGATAACATAATGGCCCTTAAGTGGATAAAAGAGAATATTGGATATTTTGGAGGGGATGCAAATAATGTAACAATCTTTGGAGAGTCTGCTGGCGGACATAATGTAGCTGCTTTGTATGCTTCTCCTTTGGCTACTGATTTATTTCATAAAGCAATAGTTCAAAGTGGAATAGTTTCGCATTCTTTAATTGAAGATGCAGAATCTTATTATCCCGAAGATGGGACGTCTGGAATTCAGAGCTCTAAGGAAGTAATTAATAGACTATTAATTAATGACAAAAAGGCAGATAGTTTAGAGGACGCAAAAGATAAGCAAAATGCTATGTCTTTAGAAGAGTTAGAAGTTTATTTAAGGAGTAAAAAACCTGAAGATCTATTAAAAGCATACTTTGAAGCTAGTCCCAAAAAAGGAGGCATGACTAGAGTTTTTAATGATGGCCATGTGATGGGGGCTAAAGGTATTTACGAGTCTTTTGTTAATAGTAACTTTAAACGTGTACCCATTATTCTTGGTTCAAATAGATATGAAACCAAGTTGTTTAATATGAGAAATCCAGAGTTTGTTAAATGGGGAGAAGGAGAAGGGGTTATCGCTACTGCTCTCTCATGGGCAGGCATTACTGAACTTCCTTTAGAAATTCTCAGACCAGATTTTTATAATGCAGTTAACCAATATTCCTCTGATTCATGGAAAGAAAGGGCTGTAGATTCTCCTGCAAGAGATTTGACTGCTTCCGGTCAAAAAGATACTTATGCGTATAGATTTGATTGGGATGAATTACCTGAAGTCCAAGGCATGGATTTTAGTCAATTAGTGGGATCTGCTCACGCTATAGAGCTTCTCTTTCTATTCCCCGCAGGATTAGACAACATGCTAATAAAAAATTTAGTCGTTGAAGATGCTGATACCGTAAATAAATTATCGAATCAGATGATGTCCTACTGGACCCAGTTTGCTTATACAGGTGATCCGGGTAAAGGAAGATCAGGAGATCTCCCTCATTGGAAAGCATGGTCTGAAACGGAAAAGTACATGGTTTTGGACTCAGAAAATGATCGTGGATTGACCATGGTTAATTCTGAAGTAACTATCGATTCAATGATTGAAGACTTAAGAAAAGATTCGAGAATGACTAAAGACGAGAAGTGTCAGACTTTATTCTCTTTATCTTATAGTGGAGATATCCCGGAACAATCTTTTAATGGTTTTGAAACGGGGTATTGTTTATCATTGGATTATTCTGAAATTCTTAAAATGATTGAAAATAGAGGAGAAGATAATGAGCAAGAAAGTTGATTTTTATTTTGATTTTGCAAGCCCTAACGCTTACTTAAGTCATAAAGTAATGCAGTCCATTAAAGAAAGGACTGGAGCAGAAGTGAATTACATACCAGTTTTGTTGGGTGGTATTTTTAAAGGAACAAATAACAAACCGCCTATGGAACAATTCTTTGGGGTTAAGAACAAGAATGAATATCAGAATATTGAAATGCAAAGATTTATTGAAAGACATGACCTTCATTCCTTTAAGATGAATCCTCATTTCCCAGTAATTAGCTTGCAGATCATTCGAGGAGCTATAGCTGCAGAAAATGATGGATATCTAGAAGATTATATTGATAAGGTTCTCGTGCATATGTGGGAGGAGCCTAAAAAAATGGATGATCCTGAAGTAATTCACTCAGCATTTGAAGAATCTGGCCTTGATGCAAATAAACTCATGGAACAGATGCAAAACCCTGATGTTAAAGCCAAATTAATTGCCAATACCGAAGCAGCCGTAGAAAGAGGGGTGTTTGGTATACCCACATTTTTTGTAGGAGATGAGATGTTTTTTGGTAAAGATAAGCTATGGGAAGTCGAGGAGCTATTAAATGACTAAAGCATTAAGCTCTTTAAATTTTCAACGAGGCCCTGACATGAAGAATCGATTCATGTTGGCTCCACTTACAAATAGTCAAAGTCATGAAGATGGAATCATGTCCAAGGAAGAATTTCATTGGTTGACCATGAGGGCTAAAGGTGGATTTGGGTTGACGATGACTTGTGCTGCTCATGTTCAAGCTATAGGAAAAGGTTTTCCAGGTCAGTTAGGTTTTTTTTCAGATAAACACTTGGAAGGTTTAACTAGATTAGCAAAAGAGATCAAATCACATAATAGTGTGGCAATAGCGCAGCTTCATCATGCAGGAATGAGGTCACCTAAAGAATTAATTGGAGAAGATCCAGTTTGCCCCTCAGATAACGAAGAATTTTCTGCTCGCGCTTTGACTTTAAGTGAAGTTCATCAATTAAGAGATGATTTCATTGAAGCCGCTGTGAGAGCTGAGAAAGCAGGTTTTGATGGGGTTGAACTTCATGGCGCTCATGGTTACATATTGTGCCAATTTTTAAGTGGAGAAGTGAATCTAAGAGATGATGAATACGGAGGAAGTTTCGAAAATAGAAATAGATTACTTAAAGAAATAATAGAAGGTGTTCGGTCAGAATGTAGAGATGACTTCATGTTAGGAGTGAGAATTTCTTCAGAGAGATTTGGTATTTTACTTTCTGAATCCAAAGAACTTGCAGAAGACTTAATGACTTCTGGGGATATAGACTTTCTTGATATGTCTTTATGGGACTGTTTCAAAGAACCTCAAGAGGAAGAATTTAAAGGGAAAACTTTAATTCAACACTTTTGTGAATTAG
Source organism: uncultured SAR86 cluster bacterium (assembly GCA_902554355.1). Classification (GTDB taxonomy): domain Bacteria; phylum Pseudomonadota; class Gammaproteobacteria; order Magnimaribacterales; family Magnimaribacteraceae. The sequence goes on from CACDOC010000013.1 coordinate 8,652, forward strand.
ATAGAGGAACAACGAGATTAGGAGTAGCTGGTAATTTGAGAACCCCTCAAGATGTCACAAAGGCCATGGAAGAGGGGGTAGATTGGATTATGTTAGGTAGAGCAGCAATACTCCACCATAACTTTCCAATTTTGTATGAAGAAAATGATAAATTTACCCCTTCTCAGATTCCAGTTTCAGTGGATTATTTAACCAAAGAAGGACTTTCACCCAAGTTTATTGAATACATGTCCAACTGGGGTTTCGTGGACGGATCTGTTGATTTAATGAAAGAAGCTATAAAAAAAGCTTAATTTAAAAAGCTATCGTCTTTCTCTAGCATTAAATCGTATATGGGTTGGTACATGACCCACATGCCTAGCTCTGATCCAACTTGTTCTTTAGTCATTGCTGCGGTCTCATCAGGAATTCTTTCCATTTGCCCTACTGATTCTGCAATCATTTGCGACTGACAACATCTATCCATGGATAGAAATCCCCAAACAGCTGCATCCACAGTCTCGCCAGTTGTTAACAAGCCATGGTTCTTTAGAATTGCAGCTCTTTTATCTCCTAAGGCATTAGCAATTCTATCTCCTTCATCAGTTTCTAGAACAACACCAGTAAAATCATCAAATAGGACGTGGTCATCAAAAAAAGCGCAGGAATCTTGGGTTATGGGCTCAAGTTTTCTTCCCATGCTAGAAAAAGATTTACCGTACATAGAATGAGAATGAGCAGCGGCATTTACATCAGGCCTAGCCTCATGCAATCTTGAATGGATTGCAAACGCAGCTGTATTAACAGGTCTATCACCAATTACAACTTCTCCATTGCGATCAACTAGAACCAAATCAGAGACACATATTTGCCCAAAATGCATACCAAATGGATTTACCCAAAAGTGATGTTCAAACTCCGGATCCCTAAAAGTGATATGACCAGCTACCCCTTCATCAAATCCAAAATGTGAAAAGGTTCTAAAACCAGAGGCCAGCCTTTCTAGACCATGGCGTCTTTTCTCCTCAATGGTTTTGCATTCAATTATCTCTAAAGATCCTTTTTCTTTTTGAGGTAATTTCCCTAAATTTACGTCTATTTCCATCATTTTTTCCCCCGAAAAACTAAGATGATTAAATCAGAACGATAATCTATCATATTTGTTAAAATATATCCTATCAAACGAATTGGACAGATATTATGGCCGCAAAAAGATTTAGAATTGAAAAGGATAGTTTAGGCGAGGTTAAAGTACCGAAAGGTGCACTGTGGGGAGCACAAACTCAAAGAGCAGTTAATAATTTCCCTATCAGTGGAATCAAAATGGATTTCCCTTTTACTAAATCATTTGTGAGCAGTTTAGGGATCATTAAAGATGCTGCTGCTAAGGCCAATCTGAGGTTAAAACTATTACCTACAAAAAAAGCTAGGGCCATTTCTAAAGCTGCCAAGGAAGTATGGCAAGAGAAGCATCACAAAGAATTTCCAATAGATGTTTTTCAAACCGGTTCTGGCACTAGCTCTAACATGAATGCAAACGAAGTAATAGCCAATTTAGCTACCAAGTATGCAAAAACCAAAATTAGTGCCAATGATGATGTAAATATGAGTCAGAGCAGTAATGATGTAATCCCTACTGCCATTAAGGTAAGTGCTTCTATGGACCTTACTAAAAAACTTTATCCAGCTTTAGATAAGTTGATTAACGAAATTGAGAAGAAAGCACAATCTGTTGAAGGTTTAATCAAGACTGGAAGAACGCATTTAATGGATGCCATGCCTGTGGATCTTTCAGACGAGTTAAGAGCTTGGACTAGTCAGCTCAGTTCTTCAAGAGATATGTTAGGCGTCATTGAACAAAGGCTTTTGCAATTACCTCAAGGTGGAACTGCTGTCGGAACTGGAATTAATGCTCATAAGCAATTTGCAAAATATTTTGCACAAGAAATGACAAAACTTTCTGGAAATGAATGTAAATGCGTACCTAGCAAGAACTTTTTCCATGAATTAAGTGCTCAAGATTGCTCAGTGCAACTTTCTGGAGAATTAAAGAATTTAGCTGTTGTTCTGATGAAGATTTCTAATGACTTAAGGTGGATGAATAGTGGACCTTTGGCAGGCTTATCTGAAATAGAACTTCAAGCTTTGCAGCCAGGAAGTAGCATCATGCCTGGAAAGGTTAATCCAGTAATTCCTGAAGCTGTAGCCATGGCATCGGCGGATGTAATTGGGAATGACGTCACCATTACGGTGGCCGCTCAAGCTGGAAACTTCCAATTAAATGTCATGCTTCCTGTAATAGCTTACAACCTGCTTAAAAGTATTAATTTATTAGCCGGAGCCATGGACGTTCTTTCTTCTAAGGCTATAAAAACTTTTAAAGTAAATAAAAAGAATCTTGATGCGTCTCTAGCTAGGAACCCTATTTTAGTTACTGCTTTAAACCCAATTATCGGTTACGAAAAAGCTGCTGAGATAGCCAAAAAAGCATATAAAGAAGGAAGGCCGATTATAGAGGTTGCTCTTGAAGAAACTGATCTATCGGAATCCAGACTTAAAAAGTTATTAGACCCAGCTAAATTAACTAAAGGTGGATTAAGTAAATAAAATGTCTGATCTAGTAAAACAAAAATGCGAAGCTTGTCGAGCAGATGCTCCTCGTATAGCTGACGATGAATTGCCTGATTTATTAAAACAAATACCAGATTGGCAACCCATAACTACTGATTCAGTACTTAAGTTAAATAAAGTATTTAATTTTGATAGCTATTCTGAAGCCATCTCTTTTACAAATAAAATTGCACAAATGGCTGAAGAAGAAGACCATCATCCAGCAATTCTGCTTGAGTGGGGAAGGGTTGAGGTAACTTGGTGGACCCATAAGATTGGTGGACTCCATAAGAATGATTTCATAGCAGCAGCTAAAACAGATTCACTGAATACCTAAATACATAAGATCAATGAAGATAGTGCTTTTTAGGGCTTGGATTCATTTATCTAATCATTTAGTATCGTCGCACTAAAAGGACCTTATCAATAAAAATGGAAGTTATAACCGAACAACCGCAATGGTTTAAAGATGCTTTATCGAGAGATCACAGAGATGATTTCATTGAAGTTGATGGAGCCAAAATTCACTTTATGGAATGGGGAGACAAGACCAATCCTCCTGTGGTCATGGTTCATGGCAATCATGCTCACGCTCATTGGTTTAAATTTATAGGTGGTTTATTGGCAGATAAATATCATTTTGCTGTTATGAGTTTTAGTGGCATGGGCAAAAGTGACTGGAGACCCAGATACGACAAAATGACTTTTGTCGAAGACATTTGGGGGATAGTAAATGGATTGAATATGGAAAAACCTACTATCATTGGTCATAGTTTTGGCGGTATGGTTTCTTTAGCAACTGCTGAAAAGTATTCTAAAGATATGTCTTCTTTAATCTTAGTAGACTTTGTTGTTAGAAAACCTGAGAACCATTACGAATGGTATGAACACATGTCTCCCGCTGCTCCTCCAAAATATAGAGACACTAAAGAAGAGTTATTACAAAGATTTCGTTTGATGCCTCCTCAAGATTGTGAAAATCAATTCTTGTTAGATTATATTGCTGAAAGATCCATAACTCAGACCGAGGAGGGATGGAGATGGAGTTTTGATCCATCAACTTACGATCATTTAATTATTGGAAATAAACAAAGTGAGGTTTTAAATAATTTATCTTGTCCAATCGGTTTTATGTATGGAGAGAATACGGCGGAATTTGATGTTGGCGGAAATGCTTTAGAAGAAATGTTCGAACTCTTACCTAAATCTTCTCCAGTGTTCGAATTAAAAGATGCTCAACACCATTTAATGTTAGACAAGCCTATAGAGTTTGTAGACGAACTCGATAAAATGATTAAGAAGCTAATTTAGATTCTTTTTTCATAAACCAAATTGCAATAATCGGAACGATCAGAATAAAGCCCAAAGTTAAAAAGGCTAATTCATAATTTCCAAATACGTCAAACATTCTGGCAGCTACCAAAGTGCCACTAATTTGAAAAACAGAGATAAAGGGTTGTGCGGCACCTCTTGCTTTACCAAAACTTTTATTGGTATAGGCTTGATTAAATAAGATGTTGCTTAAAGGAAGAGCAGATCCTCCGCCAAAACCAAAAATCATAACCAACACTACCATTTGTTCAGGACTTTCTACAAATACCATCAATAAGGTGGCAATAGCTTGTATTAAGACAGCAACAGAAACAGCTAATCTTGCATCTATTTTATTTTCAACTAACCAGCCAAAGAAGACTTTGCTGAACATCGCTGGCCAAGCATACATGCTAAATATAAAAGCTCCCCAGGATGGACTCCAGCCAGCTCCCTCAGAGAAGAAAGTTATATGAGAGAGTATTCCCATCATTGAGCAAAACTGAATAGCAAAGACCAAACTTAATATCCAAAAATTTCTGTCTCTCAACAAGTCTTGAATTGTCCAGTCAATGCCCGAAGCATCTTCTGAATTATCTGTGATCTCCTCTCCGTCAGGTACCTGATTTATATCAGAAGGTTTATTGACGACAAATAAATACACTACTGGGACATTAATTAAGATAATTAAGATGCCGAATAATAGATAAGCCTCTCTCCAAGTAAGACCTAAATCTCCAAGCAAAAAGCTTGTTAAGTTAGGAAATATAAACCCTCCAAAAGACACACCTACTGAAGCTATTCCTAAGGCTCTACCAGTGTATTTTCTAAACCATAGAGAAATTAATTTAGAAACGGAGATATTCCCCATCATGGTTACGCCAAGAGCCATTGGTAAAGTAAAAATCAACATGAAACTGATATAGCTAAAGACAAAATAAAGAGAGATTAGGGATAATCCGTAGACCAAAGCCCCAGTTATTAAGATTGATCTAATCTCGCCTTTATCTAAAAACTTACCTACGTAGGGCATAAATAAAGAGGACATAATCATGAATAAAGGTATGGGTAAAGTGGCTAGAAATCTAGAAAGAGAAAATTCTTTAGATAATTCTAAAACTACTACGGGAAATGATTGAAAGGAGTAACCAACTGCACAAAAATCTAAAAAAAATGCTAGAGCTACTATCTTCCAACCGAAAAATTTTTTCATGGTTAATAAATTTATAGTGAAGCTATAGTTTTTTCAGTCTCTTCCCATAATCTACTGGCTTCATCTGTATCTATAGCCCAATCTGCTACACCAACGTATCTGGCGTTTGGACCATCATCTTGTCTAGCTGCTACATCACAGTTCTCGCAATACACTCCTCCAATACCATTAAGTTTAGGGTTGGTAGCGCACCATAAAGTGGTACTCGCGCCTTGAGTAGTTGATTTAAAACCTGCAGCTGCCATTTCAGACAGTTCTCCGTCTTCATTTAGCCACCCCAGAGCAATCATTTCCTCTTGTTGAAGGTGTCTTTGTAGAGGAGTGAAGATACCGCCAGGGTGGACAGATAAAGCTCTTATGCCTTCATCCTTCATTCTTGAATCTAATTCAACTGCTAAAAGACTGGCTGCAGTTTTAGATTGACCATAAGATTGCCATTTATCGTAAGATTCTTCGAAATGAATATCGTCCCATCTAATACCAGAAAGCTTATGTCCAGTAGAAGAAAGAGTAACTACTCTTGAGTCTCCAGATTTTAATAACGAAGGAATCAACCCTTTGGTTAATATGAAATGTCCAATGTGATTAACAGCAAACTGTAAATCCCACCCATTCTCAGTTGGTATTTGAGGGCAGGCCATCACTGCAGCATTATTAATTAAAATATCAAGACTAGTTCCATTATCTAGAAATTCTTCTACGAATTTATTTACGGATTTAGGATCGGCTAAATCTAAATTTAAAATATCTTCTTCACCTATAATTCCATTAAGTTCTTTGATGGCTACATCACGCCTTCTTGCTGGGACTATAACCCTTGCTCCACAGTCAGATAACGCTCTTGTTGTTTCTAGACCAATTCCCGAGTAACCACCAGTTACCAGAGCTGTTTTTCCATTCAAATCTATACCCTCGAGTACTTCAATGGGCTCACTTTTAGCTCCAAAACCTGAATCTAATGGTTGTTGTAATTCTGAGATCATATTTCTTCCTTAAATTTTAAGACACTATACATTTTATAACTTTATCTAAGTATATAAGAATCTAAATTTTACCCTATATAAAAGCTTCTTCTTTTCTGTATAATTTAAAGATGTTACGTATTGAAGATAAAGCCCTCACCTTTGATGACGTTCTTTTAGTGCCAGCTCACTCGGAAGTCTTGCCGAATGAAGTTGATTTAAAGACCAGATTAACCAAGAAACTTAATTTAAATATTCCACTTGTGTCTGCCGCTATGGACACGGTTACGGAATCTCGCATGAGTATCGCTTTAAGTGAATTGGGTGGAATTGGCATTATTCATAAAAACTTATCTATTGATGCTCAAGCTTCTGAAGTTAGAAAAGTAAAAAAATACGAAAGCGGAATAGTTAGAGACCCAATAACGATCAGATCTGACAAAGAAGTAGGCGAACTAATACAACTAACCAATGAACTTAATATTTCGGGAATGCCAGTTGTTGATGATGATAATTTAGTAGGAATTGTTACAAGCAGGGATTTTAGAAATGAACAAAATTTCTCTGCCAAAGTATCTGAAATAATGACCCCTAAGGAGAAACTCGTTACAGCAAAAGAAGGTGAAGATTTAGAGGTAATTAAGAAACTACTCCAAGACAACAGAATTGAAAAGATTCTTTTAGTTGATTCCTCTTTTAGTTTGACAGGCCTTGTAACTCTTAAAGATATAAATAAATCATTAGATTTTCCAGATGCTGCCAGAGATGAAGAGGGAAGATTGTTGGTAGGTGCTGCCATAGGAACTAAATCGGATACCATGCAAAGATGTGAATCTTTAGTTCAAGCAGGAGTCGATGTCTTAGTGCTTGATAGTGCTCATGGTCACTCTGAAGGAGTGCTTTCTCAAATAAAAGAAGTGAAAAATGCTTTTAAGGATATTCAAGTTATAGGAGGCAATATAGCCACAGGGGATGGAGCTTTGGCTCTAGCGAAGGCTGGTGCAGATGGAGTTAAAGTAGGCATAGGCCCAGGATCTATTTGCACAACAAGGATAGTCACTGGAGTAGGGGTCCCTCAAATCACAGCAGTAGCCGAAGTAGCTAATGCTTTAAAGAATAAAGATGTCCCTTTGATAGCTGATGGAGGCATAAGATTCTCAGGTGATATTTCCAAGGCCATTGCTGCTGGCGGTCATTCAGTAATGTTAGGAAGTGTTTTGGCTGGTACGGAAGAAGCGCCTGGTGAAGTAGAGTTGTATCAAGGAAGAAGTTATAAATCATACAGAGGCATGGGTTCCATAGGAGCTATGTCTGGAGATCAAGGCTCTAAAGATAGATATTTTCAAGACAGTGCCGATGCTAATCAAAAATTGGTACCTGAAGGAATAGAAGGAAGAGTGCCTTATAAAGGATGGATGCAAGCAGTGGTTCATCAAATGTTAGGTGGCCTAAGACAAAGTATGGGTTACACCGGTTCTAAAGATATAGAAACGATGAGAACTAAACCAAAGTTTGTACAAATAACCCCTGCTGGTGTGAGTGAAAGTCATGTTCATGATGTAAGCGTGACCAAAGAAGCACCAAACTACAGAATAAGTTAATTTAAATGGCAAAGAACATTCTTGCCGATAAGATTCTTATAATCGATTTCGGCTCCCAATATACTCAACTTATTGCGAGACGAGTTAGAGAGCTTGGAGTGTATTGCGAGATATACCATCATCAGAGTTCTTTAAAGTCCATAAAAGATTTTGGTCCTAAAGGTATTATTCTTTCTGGGGGACCCGAGACAGTAAAACAAAAAGGATCTCCAAAAGTACCTGATCAATTATTTAATCTTGGAATTCCTTTACTAGGTATTTGTTATGGCATGCAATCAATTGCTAAGCAATTAGGGGGAAGAGTTGAGTTAGCTGATAAAAGGGAATTTGGTCATGCTGATTTAAAAATAAAAAACCAAGCTTCTGGTTTATTTAAGAAAATTAAGTCTAAAAAGATCAATGTATGGATGAGTCACGGCGATCATGTCTCTAAGTTACCTAAAGGCTTTAAATCTTGCGCGACCACCTCAAACAGTCCTATAGCTGCTTTATATCATCCTACTAAGAAGATATTTGGACTTCAATTTCATCCCGAGGTGACTCACACGCCACAAGGCAAGCAAATACTCAAGAACTTCGTAAGAGACATATCAAATTGCAAAGGTCTTTGGAATTCTAAGAACATTATTACCAAAGCAGTTGAAGAGATTAAAAGAGAGGTAGGTGACCAAGAAGTGTTACTCGGTTTGTCAGGGGGAGTAGATTCTGCAGTTGTGGCAGCTCTTTTATCTAAAGCGATAGGAGATCAACTCACTTGTATATTTGTTGATAACGGCCTTTTACGATTGAACGAAGGAGATCAGGTGATGAACACCTTCAAAGATAGATTTGGTATTAAAGTAAAGAGAGCAAATGCCGGTAATCAATTCTTAAAAGATCTTAAAGGAAAAAAAGACCCTGAACATAAGCGCAAAGCCATCGGTAAAACTTTTATTGATGTTTTTCTTAAAGAAGCGAAGAAGAACAAGAGAATAAAGTGGTTAGCTCAAGGAACTATCTATCCTGATGTCATTGAATCAGCAGGCACAAAAAATGGTACGGCTCACGTAATTAAATCTCATCATAATGTAGGTGGTTTACCGAGTTATCTTAATTTGCCAGTTATTGAGCCCCTTAAAGATCTCTTTAAAGATGAGGTTAGAAAGATAGGTTTAGAGCTGGGATTACCTAAAGAAATTCTCTTTAGGCATCCATTCCCAGGCCCGGGCTTGGGCGTAAGAATTTTAGGTGAAATAAAAAGACCTTATATAAAGACCCTTCAATTAGCGGACGATATATTTATCAGTGAATTAATTAAAGAAGGTTATTACGACAAAGTCAGTCAGGCCTTTGCCGTTTTCCTTCCTGTTAAGTCAGTTGGTGTAGTAGGGGATTCTAGAAGATATGAGTATGTAATTTCATTAAGAGCAGTTGAGACGATTGATTTCATGACTGCTAAGTCAGCGAAACTTCCTCATTCTTTCTTAGAAACAGTTTCTAATAGAATCATTAATGAAATCCCTGAAATATCTAGGGTGACTTATGATATTTCCAGCAAACCACCTGCTACTATTGAGTGGGAATGATTAGAGAAACAAAGGAATCTGATTTAGAGGAAGTCTTCAATTTAATTTATTCAGCTTTTGGTAATCAATCAGAATCAGATTTGGTTAGACAATTAATTAAAGATGAAGATTTACTGTTTAATCTTGTCTTTGAATCATCAAATGTCATTCTAGGTAATGTAGTGGTTTCTAAAATTACAATGGAACCTGATGCGGATTTATTATGCGGTGGAGTTGCTCCACTTTCTGTGCTTCCTAAAAATCAATCCACTGGAATAGGTTCACAACTAATGAGAGCTGCAATAACAAAGAGTAAAGAATTGAATATCGATGCTTTATTTCTTTTAGGTGATCCAAATTACTACAAAAGATTTGATTTTAATATTTCAAATTTGCCTAATGACTATAGTGTTGAACATTTTCAGGAGTTGGAGCTAACAAAAAACTGCTTGAATGGTGTGAAGTCAAAAGTTATTTATGCTAATGCTTTTATGAATCTATAGTTATGGAAAAAAAGTTACACAAAAGTTACACATTTTTCTCAACACCCTTGAAACCTATGTGCTATAAGGGTTTAAAATTGGGTTATTATTGAGTGGGAATGAAAGTTTTTAGATGGGGCTCAAGAGCTTTGGATATGTTTCCAGAGGATAATGCTCTACATAAAACATATAACTTTGAGGGGAAAGTTATCATCATAGGCGCTGGAGCTTCAGGGTTGGCTGCAGCAAAAATATTACAACAAAATAATGTTGATTATCTTGTTCTTGAAGCTTCTAACAGATATGGAGGGAGACTAAAGGAAAACAAAACTTTGGCTGATTTTCCAATCGACTTGGGGGCAGAGTGGATTCATCATTTGCCTGCTGTTTTAAATCGTCTTAAGGGTAAACCAGGAGATTTAGTTGATGAGGAAACCGTTCCTTATGATGCTTTTTATAATATTGATAAAGACTTTGGCTATAGTTCATATGGCAAGATTTTTAGCTGGTTAAAAATGAGATTACTTTTTTCCTATAGATTTAAATTTTTCCCTGAATTTAAGTTCAAGAATTCTTCGTGGTTTAATTTTATAGACAAAAATTTTGCCGAAGAGGTGAAAGACAAGATCGAATTTAATTCTCCAGTTACACAAATTGACTACTCTAAAGATAAAGTGGATGTAGTAACTAAATCTGGGCAGGTTTATAAGGCAGACAAAGTGCTCGTTACTGCATCTATTGGTATCTTGAAATCTGAATATATCAATTTCATTCCTGATCTCAGTAAAGAAAAGCAAGATGCAATAGAATCTATTACTTTTATGCCTGGATTTAAACTAGTCATGAAATTTTCAGAAAAATTTTATTCAGATATTATTATGTGCAAAGCCAAAACAGGAGAGAAAGGATATTATGATATGGCTTTCAAAAAAGATTCTAAAAGTCATATTTTGGGTTTACTTGTTCAAGGAAGCGGAGTCGAGGATTTTTACTGTTTAGAATCTGAAGAACAAATAGTTTTAAAAGCCTTAGAAGAACTGGATAAAATTTATGAAGGAAAAGCATCTAAAGCATATACCGGAGAATATGTTTTTGAAGACTGGGGACGGCATGAATTTACACTAGGAACTTGGATAGAGTCGTTTCAAATTAATCAGTCAATAATCCAAAAACTAAATGAACCATTGAATGGTAAAGTTTTCTTTGCAGGTGAACTTTATGACTTACACCATCAGCTAGGTGTTCCTGGAGCTATAGTCTCCGGATATCACTCCATCGATAAACTTTTGACAAACCTATAACCATGGTAAAAGAGTTACAAACTAGTTACAAAGTCTATTTCAATACCCTTAAAACCATTGATTTTATTGAGGTTTTAGATAACGTAACTATTGAGCGGGAATAGTCTCTAGTAAAATGGTAAAAATTAATAACTAAGATAAGTATTTAATAATGGATAAATGGCAAAGTATTTGGAGCAAGAAAGAGTTAGCTCCCAATTCAACTCAAAGCTTAAATGATTTGATAGTAGCAAACGGTTTTGACACTGGGGTTGGAAATTATGATGAAGATAAATGGCGTGAAATGGTGCTTGATTTTTTAAAGCGAACAAATTTTACTGAAAAAGCTTCTATTTTAGAGCTGGGTTGTGGAAGTGGAGCTTTTTTGTTCCCGCTTAATGAACTTGTAAAAGCAAATTACTTTGGTTTGGATTATAGTCTCAGCTTAATAAATATCGCTAAAATTGCCTTACCAAAAGCTCATCTAGTTGCAACAGAAGCAATATCATCCGTTTTTGACGACGTGTATTTTGACGTTATTTTTTCTCATAGTGTCTTTCAATATTTTCCTAGTATAGGATATGCGGATGATGTGATTATCAAATGGTGTAAAAAGATAAAGCAAGGAGGAAAGCTTGTTTTATTAGACATTAATGATAAGGAAAAAGAAGAGGATTATCACAATGAGAGAATGCTAGCTTATAGAAATCCTGCTGAATACTATGAAACCTATGAGGGGCTTAACCATTTATTTTTTGACAAAGCTAACCTTATAGATATTTTAAAAAAGTGTGGAATGAATGAGATAGAAATATTTCCACATGCAGTAGCTGACTACGGCAATTCTAAATTTAGATTCAATATTATTTGTAGGAAAACCTAAAGAGGACCAGTCAATATGATTATTCGTTCTATATATAGGTATGTTGCTATAGCATCTCTTGCAATTCTGATAACTGCTTGTGATTCAAAGCCTAATGATTCGACAAAGTACAATGCTGAGATTACTAGGACAAAGTTCGGTATTCCACATATCAAAGCATTAGATTACGGAAGCTTGGGCTATGGAGAGGCCTATGCTTCCGCGCAAGACCATGTTTGCAACATGGCACTTGCATTAATCTCTGCTAAAGGTGAAATGTCTGAGCATCTGGGTCCAGGACAACGGCATGGAAATATCCATAGTGACCTGGTTATGAGAGCCTTAGATATGTCAGAAAAAGGACGTTTGGCACTAAGCCGACAACCAAGCAATATTAAAGATTGGATTAAAGGATATGCAGCAGGCTACAACCGTTATTTAAGAGAGTCATCAGGGGACTTTGATTCTTGGTGTGATCATGAGGATTGGGTTAGATCCGCAACTCCAGAAGATTTTATGACGCAATATGTTGCGTTAGTGCATACGATTACTCGTATGTCGGGTGCAATTGTCGCAGCAAAACCTCCAAAGAAATTGGCAACTGTTGATGTATCAACATCACAAATTTTGGCAGCTCTTGATGGAATGAAATTAGCAGGCATGGGATCTAATGCCTGGGCATTTGGTAAAAAATCAACTGCAAATGGTAAAGGTTCGTTGCTGGCCAATCCACATTACCCTTGGTATGGAACAAACCGATTCTGGGAGAAGCACCTCACAATACCAGAGGAGCTAGATGTGTACGGAGCTAGTTTGATTGGAACTGCTGGTGTTGCCATAGGTTTCAATGATGCGGTGGGATGGACTCATACTGTCTCAAATTCCAAAAGAGTTGTTCTCTATAAACTTACCTTGAATGCAGATGATCCTACTCAATATCTTTATGAAGGAAATTGGAGATCTCTTCGAAGCCAAGAAGTATCGACTCGAGTTAAAGTTGAAGAAGGAATAGAGGAGAAGACTTCAACTGTCTGGTTTAGTCACCATGGACCTATTGTTAGGATGCCGGGATTCGAATGGACCTCTTCTACAGCCTACGCTGTACGGGATGCTAATGAGAAAAATATTGATGTTATGTCGCAGTGGCTAGCAATGGGAAAATCGAAGTCAATGGATGAATTTATCCAAGCTCATAAAACTTACAATGCTATGCCTTGGGTGAATACAATATCAACAAGTGCCGAAGGGCGGGCTGTTTATTTTGATAACACAAACGTAGGTGCTCTTAGTGATGCAGCTATTAATGCTTGGCGTGATCGTATTAATAAAACACCTCAGTTAAAGAACATGTACCTAACTAAAGGTTTAGTGATTCTTGACGGAAGTACTAAAAGAGATGAATGGTTAGATCACCCAGATACCCCGATACCCGGTACCACACCATTTGAGGAGCGTCCTTTAATTGAGAGTGAGTTTTATGTTTTTAATGCTAATGATAGTTATTGGTTAAGTGATCCTAAAAAACCCACAATTGGCTATTCCCCTTTATATGGACCAACAGAAACTCCGCGCAGTATAAGAACTCGTATGAATATTCATCTTTTGGAGGGCTTAGATGGATTTGATTTTAGAGGAGAAGATGGTCTTTTCTCTGTTCAAGAAATCAAAGATGCTTTAATGGATAATTCAGGACTGACAGCTCACTTGTTAAAAGATGAACTTGTCGATCAGTGCCAGCAAAGCCCAAATATTTTGATAAATGATATTTCTATTGATCTATCTAATGCCTGCAATATTTTGCGTGATTGGGACAATCGCTACAACGCCGATAGTAAAGGTGCGGTACTCTTTAGAGAATGGATAACTCGATATAATTATTTGTCGACTATGTACACAGGAGATCTGTTCGCTGGTTCTTTTGATAAAGAGAACCCAACAACTACTCCATTGGGTTTAGCACGAAATGAGAGAAATCTTATAGCTTTAGCGGAGGCGGTTACTCTTCTAGATGACAATGGAATTCCACTAGACGTCCCATTGGGCAATCTACAAAAAGCACACCGTGCTGGGACAACATACACAGTGCATGGAGGTAATAGATATGAGGGTATTGCAAATCTTCAAGTGGCTACCACCAGCCAATCAGGATCATCTGGTAGATCCTATATTGATTCACCTATATTTTCAGGCAGCAATGAAAGGTTAGGTGATAGTGAGACCTTGACTAGCAGTGGTTACAATATCGTTCATGGATCAAGCTTTATCATGACTCTTAATTATACTGAGGATGGTCCGAGTGCAGAAGCTATATTATCCTATAGCCAATCGGGATCATCTAGCAGTGAGCACTTTAGTGATCAAACAGAGTTATATAGAGATAAAGTTTGGAGAGATATTTATTTTGAACCGTCTGATATTGCAAGGCATAAGATTAGTTATCAATCTATTAGTGAATAGATCATGAGTGTAAATATAAGACTTGCTAAATCAGAAGATCAACTAAGATGCTCAGAACTACTTGATGTTTTGGCTAAAGCTACATCAGATCCAAATGAAATTTTTGATTCTGATACTTTTATTAATTTAATATCCAATGAGAGAGGTAGTTTAGTGGTTGCAGAAGAAGATGGAAAAATTCTTGGTATGGCATCCATTTCTTTTAATCTTGCACTCAGATACAACGGAGAGTACTGTCAATTAGAGGAATTAGTTGTTGATCAAGATGCTAGAGGAAAGAATGTTGGAGGACTATTAATCGAAGAAACTCTTAGTTTAGCTAAGAATAGGGGCTGCAAAGAATTTGGACTTTATCTACTTGAATCTACCAAACACAACCAACCTTTCTATGAAAAATACGGTTTCGTAAAAATTGGAGAAGAGATGAGACAATCCTTGTAAAAAAAGAGAAAAATGACTCAAAAGAACGAAAAAAAAATAATTATAATCACTGGAAACGAGACTCGTCATGTTTTCTTTCGTAAATCCATATCCAATCATCCTAATATCAATGTTTTACTTACATTCTGTGAAGGAACAGAATTAAGTTTAGAGAATAGAGTAAAAAATAACCAAGAAAGTTCATTACTTGAATATCAGCATGTCGAAGCTAGGACTCAATCTGAGGAAGATTTTTTTAGATCCAGTATTGAAAATATGCCTGATAAATCTAATCCAAAATTTATCCAAAAAGGATCTATCAACGATGAGAAAGTTGTTAAAGAGATTTTACAACTACACCCAGATCTCATTGTTTGTTATGGCTCCTCTTTAATTAAGTCTAAATTACTAGAAGTTTTTGATGGCAAATTCCTAAATGTTCATTTAGGCCTATCTCCTTACTACAGAGGTAGCGGAACAAATATCTGGCCAATGATAAATAACGAATTAGATATGGTGGGAGTTACTTTTATGTTCATTGATTCAGGTATAGATACTGGTAAAATCATACATCAAATAAGGGCAGATATTTTCTTAGGGGATAGTCCTCACTCAATTGGAAATAGACTTATTAAAAAAATGAGTGATAGTTATGCCCAATTAATTATTAACTTTGAAAAACTTCAGACAATGGATCAGCCAACAGCTGAAGGTAAGCTTTATTTAAAAAAAGATTTCGATTCAATTTCTTGCAGAAAGCTCTATGATAATTTTTCAAAGGGAATGATTGAGGAGTATTTAAAAACTGACAAGATGCCTGCATCTATCATTGAAAATCCAGGTATACCGAAATGAAGGCAATCATGTATCACTATGTTAGGGAGTATGATGATCTTCTTCCTAACTTTAGATTCTTAGACTTTCGAAACTTTGGAAAGCAACTAGACTTTTTTGAAAGAAACTTTGGTTTTGTTGAAAAAGAAGAATGGGATGAAGCTCTAACATCGGGCTTGAATGAGACTGTAAGTGGTAAGGTTATTTTGACTTTTGATGATGCTATGAGTTGCCATTATGATTATGTTTTTCCTGAACTAGAAAAAAGAAATCTGTGGGGTATTTTTTATGTACCCTCATTGCCGTATGTAGAAAATAAAATCTTAGATGTCCACAGGATTCATCTTTTATGCGGTGCTTACGATGGTAGAGATATTCTTAATATTTTATTAAACATTGTTACGGAGGATATGATCCCAGACACTAAGATTAAAGAGTTTAGAAATAAAACCTACAGTAATCAAAAAAATTATGAAGGGGTAAGTGAGTTTAAAAGAATTCTTAATTATTTTGTAAGCTATGATTATCGAGAATCCATAATCAACGATGTTGCAGAGTCTTTAGACTATAAATTTGATCCAGATAACTTCTATACTTCTGTTGAAAATCTTATCAAGATGAATTCTGCAGGAAATATTATTGGCTCCCATTCCGTAAATCATCCTGTTATGAGTAAACTAAGTAGAGCTAAGCAACATGACCAAATTAAAGATTCATTTGATTTTCTAAATAGAATAGGCTGTATTCAGCATAAAACTTATTGTCATCCTTATGGAGGATTTCATTCCTTTAATAATGACACAATAGATCTACTTGAAAGCGAAGGTGTTGATTACTCATTCAATGTAGAATCAAGAGAGATAACAATAAATGACTTAAAAAATTCAAAACACTTTTTGCCAAGATTTGATTGCAATTTGTTTGAATTCGGAGATGCCTCTTAATAAAGCTAGATTACAATGAGATATGGTTTTAATAAAATTAATAGTCTTTCAATCTACAATAATTGAAGTTTAGAAATGAAAAATATAGACATAAAGACTGTTGAAGATTTTGGCGAAGAATGGAATAAGTTTAATCAGTCTGACATCCCTGAAGACGAGCTAAAAAAATCTTGGGATCAATATTTTAATATATTTCCTTTTGACGAACTA
>CACDOC010000014.1 GCA_902554355.1 uncultured SAR86 cluster bacterium
GAAGAATTAATGTAAAACTAGACGAGGGAAATACCGTCAATCAATTATCTAAGCTTGTAGAGACTGTGGAAGAAAGAAAAGATAAAGAAATAATGCACTTACAGATCCTTCAGTCTTTAAGTTTAGCTACTTACCAAGCTGAGGTGTCAGAACATTTTGCCTTAGGTTATAAAGCCTATTCTCATTTTACTTCTCCAATTAGAAGATACCCAGATTTGATTATGCACCGAGCAATAAAAAAGCTTATTGCAACAAATGGTGGGGCTGTGTCTTCGAAAGATAACATCAACCCCAAGGGACCCTACTCTAAAGATAATCTAGAACAGTTAGCCATGGAATGTTCCACTAAAGAAAGAGAAGCTGAAAAGGCGGAAAGAGATGCTCTGAGTCACCTTAAGTGCGAATTTGCACTTGAAAACGTAGGAAACTCTTTTAAGGGTCAAATAACTGGAGTGACTAATTTTGGGTTATTCATACATCTCCAGGAAGTTAACATTGAAGGTCTTTGCCATATTAAGCATTTACCTAAAAATGAATACTATGTTTACGACGAATCTTCACAAATGCTCCAAAGCAATAGCTCTAAACATTCTTATTCCCTAGGTGAGCTAAAAAATCTTGTTATCTTATTGTCGTTAAATTGAGGAACATAAAAGGGCACTTCCAATTCCAAGGCTCCTCTATTTTCTTTATTTTCCTTTAGTCTTTGGTATATCTCTAAGAGGTTCTTTATCGATTTAGAGTATGTCTTATTTAATTTATTTTTTTCTATATCTTCAGACAGTCTTTCATAAGTCAATCTTGCTTTAGAGTTTATTAGCGCTTCAAAGAAAGTAGACTCTTTTAGCGATCCATCTTTATTTACTATTGTTTTACAGACTACACAAAATCTATCTTCGTTAGGCCTTAATGAACACAAGTCGTTACTTATCAATTCTGGCAACATCGGAACAACCTTTTGGGTAAAGTAAACTGACGTTCCTCTTTCTGCTGCCTCTTGATCAATTACACTTCCTAACTTAACAAATCTTGCTACATCCGCTATTGCAACGTATAAAATGTAGTTACCTTCTTTATCTTTTTCTCCCAAAACGGCGTCATCAAAATCTTTTGCACTTTTGCCGTCTATGGTTACGAAGGTTTTATTTCTTAAATCTTCGTATAGACCATTTTCTTCTTTATCATTTTTTAACTTATTTGCCTCATTGATTACTGATTTAGGCCAATCGGTTTTAATTTTATGATTAGAAATGCCTATTTCATAAGCTAATTCAAGGCCGCCAGTAAATGTTTTTTGAATACAAGCTTCAGCTAATTGTCCTTCCTTTGGCTGCTTAGTTATCTTTGCTTTTACAAGAGACCCAGGGTTTAATTTTTTAGGAATATCTCCGCCGATAATCACTCTTATGTCGTTCTCAAATCCTATAGGACTGGCATATAGTCTTTTTCCTCTGGTATAAGCTGTACCAATAAATTCTTTGGTATTACTTTCTAAAACCTCTTCAATAAATGCCCAATCTTTTTTTCCTAAAGAAAATTTAACTAAATCGCCGGGCATGACCTTATAGACTTCCTTTTTCCCCAATTTGAATTGGGATTCACCTTTATCTTCAACGTAAAAGCCTTTTGATTTCTTAGATTTTCTAACTATGCCTATAGAGGTTTTATTTTTGGACTTAGACGACCGTCTCATTTACCTATTATATCTCTTAGAGGCCAAGGCATGAAATGCATTAAAAAAACATAGGCTTGCGAGCTAATGGTTTAGTCAGTAAAGTTAATCATATGCATATAGGTGTTATTGTTTTTCTCTTATTCACAAGCGCTCTTTTTTTTCTTTGGCAACTCTCAAGAGGTGAGCAGGTTGGTAAAAGAATTGGTTTTTTATTGAATATTTGGGGAGCCGTAATACTTTTTTACTTGATTATGATCGTATTTTTTTAAGAAATTAAAAGGAAGTAATAATGACTGTACAGCACTATGATTGGTCGGCTTATCATTCGAACGTTAGACCTAATAAGATAGCGATAAGAGACCTAAGCAATAATCAAACTCTGACATACAAAGAATTGGATGATAGGGCTAATAAATTAGCAAATTGGTTACAAAACAACGGAATAAAAAAAGGAGATAGAATCGCTATTTTGTCTCAAAACTGCGCTGAGTTTTTTGAGTTAGAGTTCGCTTGTGCAAAAACGGGTTCAATAGAATTACCACTCAACTGGAGACTGACTAAACCAGAATTAGAATACATATTAAAGGATAGCACTCCGCACGTTTTAATCTATGACGAGTCTTTCTCAGAAATAGCTATTGAACTAATTAAGGATTGTAAAATTCAATATTCTCTTCAGATTAATAAACAAGATTCTATTTCGCAATACGAAGAAGCCATAAAAGATTCTGAAGCAAGCTATCAAAAAGTTGATTGCACTCAAGAAGACTTAATCATGATTATGTACACATCTGGAACCACTGGTCACCCAAAAGGAGCAATGATCAATCACCAGATGCAGCTTTACAATGTAATAAATCTGGCTGCTCCAGCTTTTGTAGGACCGGATACAGTTCAATTAGTTGTGCTGCCTTTATTTCATACTGGAGGAATGAATTGTTATGCAAATCCAGTATTACATGCTGGTGGAGAAATAATTCTAATAAGAGAATTTGATCCTGGACTGGCTCTTTCTATATTGGGCAATGCCGATTATGGGGTTTCACATTTCTTTGCCGTACCAGCTCCTTACCAATTCATGATGAATCACCCTGATTTTGATAAAACTGATCTGTCTTCATTAAGGATTGCTGGCGTAGGCGGGGCACCTTGTGCAGAGGCTATCCTTAAGACCTGGTCAAATAGAGGCGTTTCAATGATACAAGGATGGGGCATGACTGAAACCAGTCCTGGAGGAATAGGGCTTGCAGCCGAGGATTCTGAAAGAAAACTTGGCTCCGCAGGCAAAGCTCTACTTCATACTGAAATAAAAATAGTAGATGAGAAAGGTAAGGAAGTTGGAGCTGAAGAAGTGGGAGAGCTTTATATTAAAGGTCCGAACATAACCCCAGGCTATTGGAACAACAAAGAAGCTACTGAGGATTCTTTTGAAGACGGTTGGTTGAAAACTGGTGATGCAGCAAAATTTGATGCGGAAGGATTTGTTTATATAGTGGATCGATCGAAGGATATGTATATATCTGGAGGTGAAAATGTTTATCCGGCTGAAGTTGAAAACGTTCTCTATCAATTACCTCAGATAGCTGAAGCAGCAATAATCGGCATACCTGATGAAAGATGGGGGGAGACCGGAGTTGCTTTCATATCTCTGAAGCCTGATACAGCTCTTGAGGAAAAGGATTTAATTTCACACTGCTTAGAAAATCTTGCAAAGTTTAAAGTTCCGAGCAAGGTTGAATTTGTTGAAGCTCTGCCTAGGAATGCCACAGGTAAAGTTTTAAAAAGAACTCTTAGAGAAGATTATATTGGCAGTGATGCGCCTGCTATTTCTTAAATCACATGAAGCTTTATGATTATCCTGGAGCACCTAATCCTAGGCGCGTAAAAATATTTGCCCACGAGAAAGATATAAATCTTGAGCTAGTTAACTGCGACATGCTGAAGAGAGAGCATAAAACGCCAGAATTTATAAAAAAAAGTCCTAGCGGCAAGATACCGGTTCTTGAGCTAGACGATGGAAGATGTATATCTGAATCGATAGCAATCTGTAGGTACTTAGAAAGCATTGTTCCTGAACCTAATTTATTTGGAGAAGACTCTTTCGAAATTTCTTATGTGGAAAGTAGAAATAGACACATAGAATTAGAACTATGGACGCAGATAGGCATTTCTTGGGTAAACGGACCAATTGTAGGAAGCATGGGTCTTTTTGAGCAAATACCTGATGCTAAAAAAGCGAGTGATCAGAACGTAGCTGCTTACTATAAAAGATTAGACAGAGAATTTTCTTCTTCTGAATACGTTGCTGGAGACAGATACACTGTGGCTGATATAACTCTGTTGTCTGCAATAGATTTTGCTTCTAGCATGGTAGACCTCACGCCTGATAAAAGTCTGAAAAATTTAAGTAGATGGCATGAACAAATAAACTCGAGACCAAGTTCTAAACTGTAGATTGATGAATCAAAAAAGCACCAATAATCTAGAGCTGAATGAAAGAGCTCAAGGGTGGTTAAATTACCTTTATCAGAAAGCTACGACACCTGATGATTGGACTGAAGATGGAGAACCTGCAGAATGGTGGGATAGAACTTCTACTCCGCCAATGTGTTCATTCCCTCGGTTTGATTTACAGGAATCAACTTATGCACTTGGGCTTATGTCTGATAGAACTCCTGCTTGGAGGGAGGTTTATTCTGAAATTTTAGATGAAATAGCAGAGCGCTCTATCACTTATTGGGCTGCAGTAGATTGGTTATCTCAATTTGGCCATGATCCAGACAGGCCTAATTACCCAGAAATTTGGAAAGGAACAATAATACCTGAAGAATTTTGGGGAGAATACGATGCTCCGGGTTGGACTGCTAATGGTGTAGCGCCATGGGGTCTTCAGATGGACCCTATAGGTGCTGATGGAAATTTATTCTTTAAAGGCTGGCTTAACCTAACTCAGGCTTTACATACTTATGTAAGTGGGTATGACAAATGGGCCTCGCCCTTCAACTTGGCAGGAGTAAATAGGACTAGGTTTGAATGGACCCAGCATCAATTGGTTGATCATCTATATGGACAATGGACAAAAACACCCATGGGACCTCATTGTGAAAATACAAAAGCTTGGCCATTTTGTCTTTCTGCAGCTGGTTTAGGACTTCAGATGTATGACAATGTATTCAATAAAGAATTTCATACTGCTTATAAGAATTGGCTGGATTACACAAAGGACAAATACTATGGCTTTGATAAAAACGGCTCTTTGGAATGGGTGACTATGTATTTTGATGGCTTAAAAAATCACCACCATAGAACTGCTCCGTTGCATGGACTCGCAATTGCTTTCTACGCCAAACCTCAAGACCCTCAGTTTGCTGAATTGTTGTATCGAGGAGCAATTAATTCCATTGGTTGGGGAAATCCTTCTATTCCTATTTCTAATGAATTCATAGCGGATCCTAGAATGTTTGCATTAGGCTTAACCGTTTCTAAAGAATTTGATGATCAAATAACCTATGAGAGATTAAGCAAGTACGCAGAAGAAAATTTTGAACCCAGATATTTCGGATTGAACGATAGTCAGTTTGGTTTTTGGTTTAACCTAGGAGAGAACTGGCCAAGAGGGCAGTTATCAGCTTTGGCTATGTGTGCTGAAGTTTGTGATCCGGGAGCATGGGAAAAATTATTCAATGAACCTAATCTAACAAAATATTATTCGCCTTCAGTAGAAGGAATTGATTTTCCAGCAGTATCTGTTCAAAAAGCTTTTCATGATGACAGTAAGGGCAAGTTATTTTTAAAGATAAGCGATGGAAATAAAACTAAAACCAATAGAGAAACCAGTTTTAAGATTACCAATCTACCTGAACCAGAAAAAGTTACCATATTAAGAAATGGCAAGATTTTTAAAGATTTTACTGTTCAATCCTCTGAAATACTTATTAATACCAAGGTAGGGAGTAATGAATTTGAAATTGATACTGGGTATTTCCTATCTAAAGAGGATTCAAGTAAGCTAAGTTTGAAAGTTAATGAAGAAAATTTGAAGAATGTTTCAAACCCAAAAAAATCTGGTGGTTCAACGTCTAGACTACTCATTTCATCTTTGTATAAAAAACCTTGTAGTTGTTGTTAATTTGATATGTCTTTAAGCAGTTTCTCTCTGGAAGGAAAAAAAGCATTAGTTGTTGGGGCTAGAAGAAATATGGGAAAAGGTTTTGCTTTAGGACTTGCGGAAGCGGGAGCAGATGTAGCTATAAGTGATGTAATTATAGAGTCAGGTCAACTACAAGCCGTAGCAGATGAGATCCAACAGATGGGACGTAAATCATTAGCTATAAAAGCAGACATATCAAACAAAAAAGAGGTTAAGAAATTAGTAGAAAGTGTAGTTCAAGAGTTTGGAACCATAGACATACTAATGAATGTAGCAGTTATGTATCACCCGAAATCCGTCGTTGATTTAGACGAAGAATCTTGGGATAAGTTAACTAACGTCAACCTAAAAGGTTACTGGTTAATGATTCAAGAAGTCTCCCCAATAATGATGAAACAGCAAAGCGGAAGCATTATCAACTTAACTTCAAGAGGAGGTCTTAAGGCCCATGCAGATAAGATGATGGGTAACTACGCAATTGTTAAATCTGGAATAGCCATGATGACACGACAATATTGCAGATATCTCGGACCTTACAATATTAGAGTCAATGCCATAGCTCCTTCTTTAGTTGAATGGGAAGAATTTCCGGGTCAAGAAAAGGTTAATTTAAAAGAGAATGCACCCCAAAAAGAAAAGAAAGAAATAACTGCAGAACAAAAATTTGAATCCTGGCTTACAGGCCCAGAAAATTTACCCTTAGGAAGGGTTGCAACTTTTGAAGAGATGGCAAACGCAGCAGTTTTTTTAGCTTCTGATGCGTCTAGTTACGTTACAGGAACAATCCTGAATGTAGATGGCGGTTACATGGCATGAGTGAAGATTGGACTCTAAACCATCTAGGCATGATGGTTATAGACAAGAATGCAGCACTTAATCAATTTCAAACTCTTGGAATGGGAGTTAGTGTAGGGCCTCAACCTTTACAACCTTACGAAGAAGGGGTTGGCGAACTTATGTATTTCCAAACTTTGGAAGGAGATCCTGTAACCCATCAATATAAAACAGGAGGTCCTCACAATTTTAGAGATGGAAATTCACAAATTGGAGATTGTCAGCTAGAAATTTATCCAATGAAACCTGGGCCAGGTATGTTTATTAGTGACTATCTGAGTAAGAAAGGACCTGGGATTAATCATATAGCCTTCAATACACCTAATATTGAACGAGATACTAAAAGGTTCTTAGAGCATGGTTGCGATTTAGTTTTCAATGCAACAGTCAATGGTAAGACTATAGAAAATTATCTAGATACTCGTAAATATGGAGACGTAATGATTTCTCTAAGACCTCCAGCTGATGAATGGGAGATTGCTTGGAGGCAAAATAATAAATCACACCCTTTAGTAAAAAAATGGAAGTTTTTCGGAGTAGGGGTTGTTGTTAATGATTGTACAAAAGCTTGTGAATACTTTTCAAATTTAGGTTTCTCTAATTACTATTCTACCTGCATCAATGCTCTCAACTGTTCCTCCTCTATTTGCAATTACACATGAACCAGAATCTTTTGCGACAAGTCTCTCTACTCCAGTACCCACAAGAGGTTTGTCTGCTTGAAGAGTTGGGACAGCTTGACGCATCATATTAGATCCCATTAACGCCCTATTTGCATCATCATGTTCTAAGAAAGGGATTAAAGATGCTGCTACTGAGAAAGCTTGTTGAGGAGAAACATCCATAAAATCTACCCTTTCTGGTGGCATGAAAGAAAACTCATTCTTATACCTGACTGGAACTAGTTCCTCTGTAAATCTGTTTTTCGAATCTAGTAATGCACTGGCCTGGGCAATGACATAGTCTCCTTCTTCTATAGCAGACAAATAATGAAAATCATCCAAAACCTTTCCACTTTCAGCTTTCCTAAATGGGCTTTCAAGAAAACCATATTTATTAGTTCTTGCGTAAGCAGCTAAAGAATTAATTAATCCAATATTTGGTCCTTCAGGAGTTTCTATCGGACAAACTCTGCCGTAATGCGTGGGATGAACATCTCTAACCTCAAATCCAGCTCGCTCTCTGGTTAACCCTCCTGGACCTAAGGCTGAGACTCTTCTTTTATGTGTTATTTCAGAAAGAGGGTTGACTTGATCCATAAATTGAGAAAGCTGACTTGAGCCAAAGAATTCCTTAACTGCTGCAGATACTGGTTTAGCATTGATTAAATCTTGAGGGCCCAGATCATCAGCCTCTGCAGTAGCTAACCTTTCTCTTACTGCTCTTTCTACCCTTACAAGACCTATTCTATACTGATTTGAGACCATTTCTCCTACAGATCTTATCCTTCTGTTTCCTAAGTGATCTATATCGTCTACATTTCCTTTACCATTTCTTATCGAAACTAGGGTTCTTAAAGTATTAAGGATATCTTCGTCAGTAAGAATATTGCTGCCTTCTAAATCCTCTAGTCCTAATCTCTTATTAAACTTCATCCTTCCAACTGCAGAGAGATCATATCTTTCTGGGTTAAAAAATAAGTTACTAAAAAGAGTTGTAGCAGCTTCTTTTGTAGGCGGTTCACCTGGCCTCATCATTCTATATATTTCTACCAATGCCTCTATTTCATTGGCAGTGCTGTCAGCCCTAAGTGTATCAGCAATATATGGGCCTGATTCAATATCATTAATATAAAGAGTTTCAAGTTCCGTTAATTTTAACTCTTCAATAATTGGCAAGTTTTCTTCGTCAATAACAGTATTAGACTCAAGAACTATTTCTCCCGTAGTTTTGTCTAGAAGATCTTTAGCCAATACCTGACCATAGATAGCTTCTTTAGGTATGTCCAAACTTTTTAATCTAGCACTTTCTAATTTTCTTATATGCCTTGCAGTTATTCTTTCACCTTGTTTTACGATCATCTCTCC
Source organism: uncultured SAR86 cluster bacterium (assembly GCA_902554355.1). Taxonomy (GTDB): domain Bacteria; phylum Pseudomonadota; class Gammaproteobacteria; order Magnimaribacterales; family Magnimaribacteraceae. The sequence goes on from CACDOC010000014.1 coordinate 8,687, forward strand.
TTTAGCTTGTATATCAATAGGAGAATTTCTTCCCAGTAACCTACGTGGGATTACGTGAAGTTGGTATATATCATTTTTCTTAACCTTATATACCTCACTTTCATAGAATTTTTCTAGAATTTGCTGATTGGTAAGCTTCAGAGCCTTCAGAAGTATCGTTGCCAACAACTTCCTTCTTCTATCTATTCGAACATAAACTAAATCTTTAGCATCAAATTCAAAGTCTAGCCATGAACCTCTATAAGGTATTACCCTTGCACCATAAAGGACTTTTCCCGAAGAATGGCTTTTACCCTTATCATGATCAAAAAACAATCCTGGAGATCTATGTAGTTGTGAAACCACAACTCGTTCGGTTCCATTAATGATAAAAGTACCATGCTCTGTCATCAAAGGTACAGTCCCCATGTAAACGTTTTGAGACTTGCCTTCTTTAAGTTTCCCGGATTCTTTATCAATGAAGAAAAGATTACAGACAATATGTAAAGGAATTTCATAAGTAATTCCTTTAAGTTTACATTCTCTTTCATTAAATAAAGGTTCTCCTAGGGAATAACCAGAATATTCCATACGTGCAAAGCCATTGTGACTCTCTATAGGAAATACAGAGTTGAGGACCTGTTCTAAACCCTGATTTAATCTCTTTTCAGAATCAACATACCTTTGAAGAAAAGCATCATATGATTGAACTTGGGTAGCGAGAAGATTGGGAAGTTCCATAACGCTAGAAATTTTCTCAAAACTTCTTCTTACTCTTTTCTTTTCAGTGTACGAAAAACTCATAAAGACCTCTTTAGTATTTTATTGTGAATAGGATTAATTATTTAAGTTCAGCCTTTGCTCCAGCTTCTTCTAGAGCTTTAGCATGCTCATCTGCTTCTGCTTTATTCACTCCTTCCTTTATGACCGAAGGGGCTTCATCAACTAAAGCTTTCGCATCTTTTAATCCTAATCCTGTTATTGCTCTAACAGCCTTAATAACATCTACTTTCTTGTCACCTACATCTGTTAAATGAATATCAACTGGCGCATCATCTGCAGCTTCTTCTCCCCCAGCATCGCCCCCAGCAGCAGGTGCGGCTGCTGCGGCAACGGGTGCAGCTGCCGAAACACCAAACTTTTCTTCCATTGCTGAAATTAAATCAACAATATCAATCACACTCATTTCAGAAATAGCTTCTAATATTTCTTCTTTACTTAATGCCATTATTATTCTCCAATTTTATTATTGTTTAAGATTCCGCCTGTTCTTTCTGTTCCTTAATCGCTTGTAACGTTCTAACTAATGTTGAAGGTACTTGATTAAGAATAGATACAAATTGATTCAAAGGAGCATTCAATAATCCTGCCAATTGAGATAGAGCCTGTTCTCTGCTTGGCATGTTTGCTAAAGCAGATAATTTAGAAAGCTCTAATAAGGTATCTCCTAAAGATATACCTTTGACAGTAAAATTTTTATTAACCTTAGTGAAGTTATTTACTAGTTTAGCTGCGCTAGTTGGATCATCTCCTATAGAGAACGCCAACATAGTTGGTCCAACCAGTAAATCTTCAAAACAAGAAAACTTAGTATCACTTAATGCTTTTTTAGCTAAAGTGTTACGAATGACCTTCAAATGAACCTCTGATTCTCTTGCTTCCTTCCTTAAGGTAGTTAATTCAGAAACTGAAGTTCCATGATAGTCAGCTGCAACTGCAGATATAGCTTTATTAGCCACATCCTGCAGTTCTTCTACAGCAACCTTCTTATCATCAATGCGCATTGGCATCTTCCTATCCTCCAAGTATCAAACAATTGCTCGATACCTTCTTTTGGATATAACTAAATTTAACTAGTTATATACCATCTGCGTAGGCTAAAACTATTAAGCAAGAAACCTACTTCTTGCACCTACGGTCTTCGATGAGCGAATTAATCGCACCATACTGAAGAAACCTCTACCCTCAACTCAAACTACTAAAAGTTTAAAGAGGATAAATCTATTTCAACTCCTGCTCCCATAGTGGAAGAAAGAGTTGCTTTCTTTATAAAAACTCCTTTGGCTGAAGGGGGTTTATTCCTTTTTAAATCATCTAAAAGAGTTTCTAAATTCTGTTTAATCTGCTCAGCAGAATAAGTTATATCACCTATTCTCCCATGTATTATCGCTGACTTATCTGATCTATATCTAATTTGTCCAGCCTTAGCGTTCTTTACTGCAGTAGCAACGTCCCGCGTTACTGTGCCTGTTTTTGGATTTGGCATTATGCCTTTAGGGCCTAACACTTTTCCTAAAGGGCTGACTATTTTCATAGTGTCTGGCGTAGCAATCACAACATCAAAATCCACTTCTCCTTTCTTAAATTCTTCCGCCAGATCATCCATTCCAACAGCGTCAGCTCCTGCTTCTTTCGCAGAATTTGCTTCATCGCCTTCAACAAAAACAGCGACTTTACAAGGTTTTCCAGAACCTGCAGGTAATATGGTAGCTCCTCTCATATTTTGATCTGACTTCGAAGGGTCTATTCCTAAATTGATTGCAACATCAATTGACTCATTAAATTGAACTTTAGGAGCTGATTGAAGGAATTGCATCGCCTCAGCAACCTGATATTTTCTTTCTTCTAAAGAATCGATATATTCTTTTCTTTTGCTTTGATTCATTTTTATCCTTCAACCTCTATTCCAGCACTTCTAGCACTTCCAGATAAAGTTCTTACAGCTGCATCCATATCAGCAGCAGTTAAATCTGGGTCCTTTATCTTCGCTATTTCTTCTAGCTGAGCTCTTGTTACTTTGCCTACTTTTAAGCTATTAGGGGTTCCGCTGCCCGATTTGACTCCAGCTGCTTTCTTTATTAGTACTGAAGCTGGAGTTGTTTTAATAATAAAATCAAAACTTTTATCTTCATAAACTGTAATAACAACAGGGCAAGGCATTCCTGGTTCTATGTCTTTTGTTCTAGCATTAAAAGCATTGCAAAAATCCATTAGAGGAAGACCATGTTGACCTAAGGCAGGTCCTACCGGTGGACTTGGTGAGGCAGCTCCAGCAGGTACTTGAAGTTTTATATAGGTTTCTATTTCTTTCGCCATTACCCCTTCTCTATTTGATTAAACTGTAATTCAACAGGGGTTGATCGTCCGAAGATTAAGACTGCTACCCTTACCTTACTTTTTTCATAGTTAACTTCCTCAACAACTCCACTGAAATCATTAAACGGTCCATCCACTACTCTAACCATTTCCCCCGGTTCGAATGAAACTTTAGGCTTAGTAATATCTGATCCTTGTTCAAGTTGTTGCATAATTCCTTGAGCTTCTACATTGGATAAAGGGGAAGGTTTGTCTTTCGTTCCACCAATAAACCCCATAACTCTAGGAGTATCTTTAACTAAATGCCAGCTGTCATCATTCAATTCCATGTTAACAAGAACGTAGCCAGGGAAAAATTTACGTTGGGTTTTTCTCTCTTGTCCACCTCTCATCTCCACAACTTCTTCAGAAGGAACCATGATTTCTCCAAATAAGTCACTCATTCCTAGTCTCTCGATCCTTTCTATAAGAGCTTCACGGACTTTTGTCTCATATCCTGAGTAAGCATGTATGACGTACCACTGTTTTTCCATATTTAGCCCAATAATTTAGCCGTAGCCCAACCAAACAAAGAATCAAGACCCCAAAGTAGCAATGCACAAATTATTATTGCTACTACAACTATAAGAACGGTTTGCGTAGTTTCTGTTCTAGTAGGCCAAACAACCCTTCTTATTTCAGTTCTAGACTCTAAGATTATTTTTAAAGATTCCTTTCCTTCTATCGTAGTTGTTAAAACAAATAACCCTAGCCCAGAAACTAAAATAACACCTAAAACCCTGTACAGAAGAGCTTCTTGTGCAAAATAAGAATTCCCATAGACGGCAAGCCCAATTACGGATATACCCAAAAACCAACGGATATAATTTTGCATATTTATACTCTTATTAACCATATTTTAGGCTAAGCTTTTTGGCTGAGTGGCAGGCCAGGAGGGAATCGAACCCCCAACCTACGGTTTTGGAGACCGTCGCTCTGCCAATTGAGCTACTGGCCTATTCAATAATTTTAGTTACTACTCCTGACCCTACAGTTCTTCCACCTTCTCTTATTGCGAAGTTCATTCCATCTTCCATAGCAATTGGAGAGATTAATTCTACTGACATGTCTATGTTATCTCCTGGCATAACCATTTCTACACCATCAGGTAACTCAACAGCGCCTGTTACGTCTGTGGTTCTAACGTAAAACTGTGGTCTATACCCTTTAAAGAAAGGGGTATGGCGTCCTCCTTCTTCTTTAGATAAAACATAAACTGTAGCTTCAAACTTAGTATGTGGTGTAATTGATCCGGGCTTAGAAAGAACTTGTCCTCTTTCAACTTCATCTCTTTCAGTTCCTCTAAGAAGAATTCCAACGTTCTCACCAGCCTTACCTTCATCTAGAAGCTTCCTAAACATCTCCACACCAGTACAAACAGTCTTTTGTGTGTCTCTTATGCCAACTATCTCAATTTCTTCATTGACCTTAATTTCACCTCTTTCAATTCTTCCAGTAACAACAGTTCCACGTCCTTGGATGGTAAAAATGTCTTCAATAGGCATTAAGAAAGGTTTGTCAGTGTCTCTAACAGGCTCAGGCACAAAGTCATCAAGAGCTTGGACTAGCTCCGCAATTTTAGCAGTGTGCTCAGCGTCACCTTCTAGAGCTTTAAGAGCAGATCCAACAATTACAGGAGTGTCATCTCCAGGGAAATCATATTCAGTTAAGAGTTCTCTAACTTCCATTTCAACAAGATCAATTAACTCAGCATCATCTACCATGTCAGACTTGTTAAGGAAAACAACAATATGAGGTACTCCAACCTGTCTAGCTAGAAGTATATGCTCTCTAGTTTGAGGCATAGGACCGTCAGCTGCATTAACAACTAATATTGCACCGTCCATCTGAGCTGCACCTGTAATCATGTTTTTAATGTAGTCAGCATGACCTGGGCAGTCTACGTGGGCATAGTGCCTAGTCTCAGAATCATACTCAACGTGAGAAGTGGAGATTGTGATTCCACGCTCTTTTTCCTCAGGAGCATTATCAATTCCATCAAAAGCTATTGCCTCACCACCTTGTGCTTCAGCTTGAACCTTTGTTATAGCTGCGGTCAAAGTAGTTTTACCATGATCAACGTGTCCAATAGTTCCCACGTTGACATGGGGTTTGGTTCTTTCAAATTTTTCTTTCGCCATTTTTTTTCCTAATTTTTAGTTAATTTTTTAACTGGAGCTCATAACCGGAGTTGAACCGGTGACCTCTTCCTTACCAAGGAAGTGCTCTACCTCCTGAGCTATATGAGCAAAAAAACTATGTTTTTACTGCTTTTCAGGGAAGTAGACTAATTCCTGTGTAAACAGAAACTTTAATAAATTGATTAAAAATTTAGTAACAAAAACCCACAACCCAAAGCTCGGAGCGCAATTAAAGTATTTTTATGCCTCTAATGCAAGCATTTTCGGGACTTTTTAACAATTTTTATTACTGAAAAATACTTCAAATTTTTTATTATTTTCTTAGTGGTGGAGGGGGAAGGATTCGAACCTTCGAAGCACGAGGCGGCAGATTTACAGTCTGCTGGGTTTGACCGCTCCCCAACCCCTCCTTTACTAAGTCTAAACAGCGCGCAATTCTGTTACTGCTAGCTTACTATGTCAACTTAATTTATAAAATTTGCTAACCTATATAGGCCTCATGATAGAAAATAACCCTAGACTCATAGAAGAATCAATAAAAAGCGGCCTTCCTAATAACATCTTGGATGATATAGATTCTATCTTTATCAAGGATTCAACAGAGTCAACAAACGACAATGCAAAAAATCATTTAAAAGTTCAAAAAGCTTTGTTTTCTATGCATTTAGCTGAGCAACAAACGGCTGGAAGAGGGAGAAATAATAGAAAGTGGGTCAGTCCTCATGGAAAGAATATATACCTCTCTTTAGGTTGGAAATCAAAACTTCTCCACTCCCAATTGGAGGGATTAAGTTTAGCTGTTGCCACTTGTTTAATATCATCCTTAAAAGAATTTTCTTCAAAAAATATACAAATTAAATGGCCCAATGATTTATTAATTAATAAAAAGAAAATATCTGGGATCTTAATTGAAACAAGTGATTCAGAAGAAGGGCTTGATATCGTAATAGGCATTGGAATCAATGTTCATATGAATGAATCTGAAGGAGCAGAGATAGATCAAGATTGGGGAAACCTCGAAGAAAATCACTCAAATAAATTAGATAGGAACAAAATAGTTCAAAGTATTATTTCTAAACTGCACGAGTTATTTAAAGACTATCCTCAATCAGGTTTTAAAAAATACCATCATACTTTTGAGTCGTATAACTTACTCAAGGACAAACTTTGTAAAGTTGAAATGGATAGAGAAACTTTTAAAGGTAAGGTCATAGGAGTCAACGAAGTAGGAGAATTACGCGTTGAAAAAGATGGAGAAATACATCATCTTCGTTATGGCGAAGTTTCAATAAGAGAACTATAATGCACGCCGCGCTGGCGTAGCTCAGTTGGTAGAGCAGCTGATTTGTAATCAGCAGGTCGTAGGTTCAAATCCTATCGCCAGCTCCATTTCTAATGGAGCTTTCCTTCCACTTCGATCTAGTACTGTTTTAATACCATCCTTATAATGAGTTGCCTGAATAACTTATGCAAGCCACCAAAGAAATAAACAGAATTGAGTCTCTGGACGTATTGAGGGGTTTTGCTTTACTTGGAATTTTACTTCTGAATATTTTAGGTTTTGGTCTTGTTTCAGCAGCCCTTTTGGACCCAGGTATTTATCTATCGCCTCTAAGAGGAATCGATTACACGGTTTGGGCTTTCGTAGAACTTTCAAGCGAAGGCGCTATGCGTACATTATTTTCAATACTTTTTGGTGCTGGTGTTGTTCTCTTTGTAACGGGTTCGACTGCGAAAAGTGGATGGTTACACTATAGAAGAAATTTTTGGTTATTAGTATTTGGCTTAATTAATATATACATTTTTCTTTGGCCAGGTGATATTCTCGTAACATATGCATTAGCTAGCTTTGTGCTTTGGTTCATTAGAAATTGGAAAGCCAGAAATTTATTAATATTAGCTACCTTTCTTATTTTAATTGGTAGTCTCCAAAACTTTTTTTTGAAGAGCTCTCTTGAAATTGCCAGAGATGCTGCTGAAGAAGTGAAAATATCTATTACTAAAGGCGAAGAGGTAAGTGAAGAGACTGCCACATGGGCGCAAGTTTGGATAGAGTATGAAAATGGTTATCAAACTGAGAGAGACAACATCCCCAATGAAATAAACAAGAAGACAAGCAGTTATGCCTCGGCTTATGAATACAATCTAAAAATAGCTAATGAAACGATTTATTTTCTTATACCGTTTTTTTTATTTCTGGATGCCTTAATGATGATGGTAGTTGGCATGGCATTATTCAAGCTTGGTATTCTGGATGGAGGAAGAGAAATCGGGTTTTATATAAAAATGATGTGCATAGGCTTTCTAATTGGCCTTTCTATAAATGCCTATGAGGTTTTACTCATTACTATTTCAAATATGGGTATTATTGAAACCAATCCGTACTTAAGATTTACTTATCACTTTGGGAGACTATTCATTGCCTTAGGTTACTTAGGCTTAATTATCGTATTGATTAAGCTTAGGAAATTTAGCTCTTTAAGATTTAGATTAGCTTGTGTAGGTAGAATGGCATTAACAAATTATTTAATGCATTCGGTAATAGCTCTTTTCATATTTTCAGGAGCTGGTTTAGGTTTATTAGGAAAATTTTCTTGGAGTCAATTATATCTAGTCGTCGTGCTAATTTGGGCACTTCAGTTATATATAAGTCCATTGTGGTTGAAGTATTTCTACTTTGGTCCAATTGAATGGTTATGGCGTTTATTGACTTATTTAGAAATACCAAAAATGGTGAGATAATCTGTCGTAAATTCACTTTTTATTTGGAATTTTAATTTAGTTTATTAATGAATCTTTTGACATCTCGTTCTGTTAAAGCCCTATCTCTTCCAAAAGGTTCTAATTCTCTGCATGTTTCTTTATTAATCTTAAAATTAATAAAATGTTTATTTAGCTTATCAATAACGATAAATTCTAATTGTGGATCTAAAAGAAATAGATTCTTTCTAAAATCTTTAGTCTTACAGAAAAAGACGCGATCTTTAAATAAAAAATCTTTAACTTCTTTAATTTGTTCTTCCGAATAAAAGGAGGAATCAACATAGCCTCTATAGAAAAATTTGACTGTATCTCTTTCAATCTCGTTTTCTAAAAATTCAAAACTAGAAAAAAGCATAAAGTTTTTTAAATCTCCCTCAAATAAAAACTTTATCAACTGAAATCTAGTTTCAGAGTCTATACTCTCTCCTAATTTTTCATTTTGATTATCTATTTTTTGAGCATACAAAAGCTTTTTAGACATTTCGCTATTCTCTCCAAATATGAGATTACTCGACATTAGAATGGTCAATGAAAGTAAAAAAGATTTAAACATTATTGAATGAGTCTAATAATTGTATTTCCTTCTCTTTTTGTATCAATTATTGCGCATTCATCTGTTGAAACAAGAAAATCCGCACCTTTGCTCACTAAGTCTTCAGTTTCAGAAGTTAAGTCATCAACTATGAATGATAAATCTGCAACACCCTCTCCTCTATTATTGAAACAATCTTTATATACTGAATTATCAGTAGTTGGCTGTATAAGCTCAAACATTATGGAACCAACTTTTATATGACATAACTTAACACCTAGATTTTTAGATTCATGAACTTCCTTTTCTATAGAGAAACCTAAATTTGAAAAGTATTCACAAGCTTTTGTACAATCATTAACAACAACCCCTACTCCGAAAAACTTCCATTTTTTTACTAAAGGGTGTGATTTATTATTTTGCCTCCAAGCAATCTCCCATTCATCAGCTGGAGGTCTTAGAGAAATCATTACGTCTCCATATTTACGAGTATCTAGATAATTTTCTATAGTCTTACCATTGACTGTTGCATTGAAAACTAAATCGCAACCATGCTCTAAGAACCTTTTAGTATCTCGTTCAATATTAGGTGTATTGAAGGCTATATGATTAATCCCAGGTCCTTTCTTACTCAGATAGTCACTAATAAACATACCTGGCCCAGGTTTCATTGGATAAATTTCTAGCTGACAATCTCCAATTTGTGAATTTCCATCTCTAAAATTGTGAGGACCTCCTGTTTTATATTGATGGGTTACAGGATCTCCTTCCAAAGTTTGGAAATACATAAGTTCGCCAACCCCTTCTTCGTAAGGTTGTAAAGGTTGAGGCCCTACACTAACTCCCATTCCAAGAGTTTGAAATTGATTAAGTGCTGCATTCTTGTCTATAACCATCATGCCTAGATGGTTTAGAGTCCAATCTTCACTCATGCCATGTAACCGCCATCTACATTCAGGATTGTTCCTGTAACGTAACTAGACGCATCAGAAGCTAAAAAAACTGCTGCGTTTGCCATCTCTTCAAAAGTTGCAACCCTTCCTAAGGGTAAATTTTCTGGGCCTGTAAGCCAGGATTCAAATTTTTGTTCTGCAGTTATTTCTTTCTTTTCTTTTTGGGGTGCATTCTCTTTTAAATTAACCTTTTCTTGACCCGGAAATTCTTCCCATTCAACTAAAGAAGGAGCTATGGCATTGACTCTAATATTGTAAGGTCCGAGATATCTGCAATATTGTCGTGTCATCATGGCTATTCCAGATTTAACAATTGCGTAGTTACCCATCATCTTATCTGCATGGGCCTTAAGACCTCCTCTTGAAGTTAAGTTGATAATGCTTCCGCTTTGCTGTTTCATCATTATTGGGGAGACTTCTTGAATCATTAACCAGTAACCTTTTAGGTTGACGTTAGTTAACTTATCCCAAGATTCTTCGTCTAAATCAACGACGGATTTCGGGTGATACATAACTGCTACATTCATTAGTATGTCTATGGTTCCAAACTCTTGAACTACACTTTCTACTAATTTCTTAACCTCTTTTTTGTTTGATATGTCTGCTTTTATAGCTAATGATTTACGTCCCATCTGTTGGATCTCATCTGCTACGGCTTGTAGTTGACCTGACTCTATAATTACATCACTTATAGCTACATCTGCTCCCGCTTCCGCAAGTCCTAAAGCAAAACCTTTTCCCATATTTCTTCTAGCCCCAACAACTAATGCTTTTTTTCCTTCCAGAGAGAAACTGCTTAAAGACATATCAAATTAACAACAACTACAAGGTTTTTTATACAAAGATGAAATGAGTAGTCTAGACGTTGAACCACCAGATTTTTTTGGGTTTGAAACATTCTTCAAATTTTCTTCATTAACTTTCAAACTTAGCTTACTTGAATCCTCTTTAGATAGGAAATACCCAGTATCAATTTCAAATTCATTACTCCCTACCTTGGTATTAATAAGTATTTCAGAGGATTGAACAGTAAAATCTTTAAAAATCTTGCCATTTCTTAATATGGTAACTTTTTCTGGTTCAGGTAGATTGGTAATCTTAAAACTGGTTTCTCTATTGGTTTTAGTTTTATTTCCATCGCTTATCTTTAAAAATAACTTGCCCTTACTGTCATCATGAAAAGCTTTTTGAACAGATACTGCTGGAAAATCAATTCCTTCTACTGAAGGCGAATAATATTTTGTTAGATTAGGTTCATTGAATAATTTTTCCCATGCTCCCGGATCACAAACTTCAGCACACATAGCCAAAGCTGATAACTGCCCTCTTGGCCAGTTCTCTCCTAGGTTAAACCAAAAACCAAACTGACTATCGTTCAATCCGAAATATCTGGGTTCAAAATTTTCTTCTGCGTACTTGCTTAATCTCTCATAGGTTATTTGATCATCAAATTCTTTAGAAACGGTTAAGCCTAATGCAAACATTCTAGGATCCGCTATGAATTCATTAGAAATAGGAATAGAAGGATTTCCCCAACCAATGGAATTAATTGCTCCTCGATACAACAATTCAGCAAACTGAGGGTCTTGAGGTTTGGCGTAGAAAGCAATTGCGAGTCCATGCAACGGAGCAGTTCTATGGTGGTGATTTTTTAAGCCATCAAAATACATAGTCACCCATTCCAAAGAGCCGTTTTTATCAAAGCCATAGTATTTGTCCTTTGTGTAATCCAGCCAATTCTTATAAGCAGTATGAAATTCTTTATTGAATACATTGTCATACATCTGAAGTCCTAAACCAGCTGCAGAAAGACAAAATGGCCAAGCTTTTGTATTTTCACAATGAGGTCCCATGGGTGTTTTTGTCCATTGTCCATATAGATGATCAACCAATTGATGCTGGGTCCATTCAAACCTAGTCCTATTTACTCCTGCCAAGTTGAAGGGCGAGGCCCATTTGTCATACCCACTTACATAAGTATGTAAAGCCTGAGTTAGGTTAAGCCAGCCTTTAAAGAATAAATTTCCATCAGCACCTATAGGGTCCATCTGAAGACCCCATGGCGCTACACCATTAGCAGTCCAACCCGGAGCATCGTATTCTCCCCAAAATTCTTCAGGTATTATTGTTCCTTTCCAAATTTCTGGGTAATTAGGCCTGTCTGGATCATGGCCAAATTGAGATAACCAATCTACTGCAGCCCAATAAGTGATAGAGCGCTCTGCTATTTCATCTAAAATTTCAGAATAAACCTCCCTCCAAGCAGGAGTTCTATCAGACATAAGCCCAAGTGCATAAGTTGATTCCTGTAAATCAAACCGAGGGAATGAACACATTGGCGGAGTAGAAGTTCTATCCCACCATTCTGCAGGTTCTCCATCTTCAGTCCAATCATCAGGTGTCGTAGCTTTCTGATAAAGGTAATTTAACCACCCTTGAGCTCTTTCATTCAGCTCTAGATTATTGGTGCTTTTTTGATTCATCAATCTACAGTTTAGAACTTGGTCTCGAGTTTATTTGTTCATGCCATCTACTTAAATTTTTCAGACTTTTATCAGGCGTGAGGTCTACCATGCTAGAAGCAAAATCTATTGCAGACAACAGAGTTATATCAGCCACAGTGTATCTGTCTCCAGCAACGTATTCAGAAGAAGAAAATTCTCTGTCTAATCTTTTATAGTAAGCAGCTACGTTCTGATCACTCGCTTTTTTAGCATCAGGTATTTGCTCAAAAAGACCCATGCTTCCTACAATTGGTCCGTTTACCCAAGAAATGCCTATCTGCGTCCATAGTTCTAATTCTATGTGTCTATTTCTACTTTCCACATAAGAAATTTCGAAAGAGTCTTCTCCAAATAAATTAGGTTCAGGAACAATGCTTTCTAAGTACCTACAGATTGCTATCGATTCAGATATACATCTTCCATCGTCTAGCTCAAGAACCGGTATCTTGCCGCTAGGACTTTTTTTTATAAATTCTGGCGTTTTATGCTCTCTCTTCAGCATGTCGCAGTTAACTAGCTCAAGATTTATATCTTTCTCGTGGGCAAATATTTTTACGCGCCTAGGATTAGGTGCTCCAGGATAATCATAAAGCTTCATGTGATTTAAGAAATAGCAGGCGCATCACTGCCAATATAATCTTCTCTAAGAGTTCTTTTTAAAACTTTACCTGTGGCATTCCTAGGCAGAGCTTCAACAAATTCAACCTTGCTCGGAACTTTAAACTTTGCAAGATTTTCTAAGCAGTGTGAAATTAAATCCTTTTCCTCAAGAGCTGTATCAGGCTTCAGAGATATGAAAGCAACTCCGGTCTCCCCCCATCTTTCATCAGGTATGCCGATTATTGCTGCTTCAGCTATCTGAGGTAATTGATAGAGAACGTTTTCAACTTCAGCCGGATAAACATTTTCACCTCCAGATATATACATATCCTTCGATCGATCCACTATATAAACAAATCCTTCCGCATCAAATTTTGCTGCATCACCAGTTTTCAACCAACCGTCTTCAAAAGAATCCTCAGTAGCTTCTTTGTTGTTCCAATAGCCTGGGGTTATGTTCGGACCTTTAATATAAAGCTCTCCCACTTCTTCAGCTCCAACTTCCTTACCTTTCTCATCTACTATTTTTATTTCAGTATGAAGTAGAGCTTTGCCTGCGGAGCCAAGTTTTCTTTCAGAATCCTCGGCTGCAAGCCCTATTCCTCCAGGACTGGTTTCAGTCATGCCCCATCCTTGTATCATTGAAACGCCTCTATTTGACCAGGTCTTAAGGATAGCCTCTGCACAAGGTGCCCCGCCTACGCCAGCAATCCTTAATGAAGACAGATCAGTTTTATCAAAATCAGGGTGATTCATCATGAATTGGTAAGGAGCTGGTACGGCAAAGAAATGTGAAACCCCATAATCGGCATTGCCCAATATAGAAAGAGCCAGTCCAGGATCAAATTCTCTTATTAGAATTATTTCTCCACCAGCATGTAATACTGGATTTGCATAACAATTCATTCCTCCAGTATGAAATAAAGGCAGCACAACTAATTGAACTGTATCCGGTCCTACAAAAGCTGGAGCAGCCAGATTTATTACATTGTAAAGCTGCATCTGGTGATTGATCATTGCTCCTTTTGGGTGACCAGTGGTTCCAGATGTGTACATAATCATGATTAAGTCTTCTTGAGTGCAATCAACTTTTTGATAGCTTGCTTCAGAATCTTTTATGGCTTCTTCGTATTGCGAAATAGAATCTTGTTTATTAATCTGAAGAGAATATTGAATTTTACAATCCTTAATTAGTTCAATAGCTATTTCTGAGAAAGACTCGTCATAGATTAAAACGTGCGGAGTGCTATCCTTTAATATGTATTCTAATTCTGGTTTAGTCAGTCTCCAGTTGAGTGGTAATTCTATTGAACCCGTTTTTGCACAAGCGAACTCTAACTCAAAAAACTCAGCGCAGTTTTGAGACAAAATAGCGATTCTATCTCCTTTTTTTATTCCGTTGTTTTGTAACCAATTTGCTAATTTATTAGCCCTATCATCCAATTCTTTGTATGTCAGAGTTTGATTATTGCTTAGGTCTCTTATCGCTATCTTATTAGGTCTAACGTTCGAATGATAAGCCGACCAATCATAGTGCTGTACAGTCATTATTACTTCCTTTTAATTTCTTAAAAAAATACGATCATAATCAAGTAAAAAAGTATTACGGCTCCCCAAATATTCAATAAAAAACCAATTCTTTTACCAACCTGCTCACCTCTTGAGAGTTGCCAAAGAAAAAAAAGAGCGCTTGTGAATAAGAGAAAAACAATAACACCTATATGCATATGATTAACTTTACTGACTAAACCATTAGCTCGCAAGCCTATGTTTTTTTAATGCATTTCATGCCTTGGCCTCTAAGAGATATAATAGGTAAATGAGACGGTCGTCTAAGTCCAAAAATAAAACCTCTATAGGCATAGTTAGAAAATCTAAGAAATCAAAAGGCTTTTACGTTGAAGATAAAGGTGAATCCCAATTCAAATTGGGGAAAAAGGAAGTCTATAAGGTCATGCCCGGCGATTTAGTTAAATTTTCTTTAGGAAAAAAAGATTGGGCATTTATTGAAGAGGTTTTAGAAAGTAATACCAAAGAATTTATTGGTACAGCTTATACCAGAGGAAAAAGACTATATGCCAGTCCTATAGGATTTGAGAACGACATAAGAGTGATTATCGGCGGAGATATTCCTAAAAAATTAAACCCTGGGTCTCTTGTAAAAGCAAAGATAACTAAGCAGCCAAAGGAAGGACAATTAGCTGAAGCTTGTATTCAAAAAACATTTACTGGCGGCCTTGAATTAGCTTATGAAATAGGCATTTCTAATCATAAAATTAAAACCGATTGGCCTAAATCAGTAATCAATGAGGCAAATAAGTTAAAAAATGATAAAGAAGAAAATGGTCTATACGAAGATTTAAGAAATAAAACCTTCGTAACCATAGACGGCAAAAGTGCAAAAGATTTTGATGACGCCGTTTTGGGAGAAAAAGATAAAGAAGGTAACTACATTTTATACGTTGCAATAGCGGATGTAGCAAGATTTGTTAAGTTAGGAAGTGTAATTGATCAAGAGGCAGCAGAAAGAGGAACGTCAGTTTACTTTACCCAAAAGGTTGTTCCGATGTTGCCAGAATTGATAAGTAACGACTTGTGTTCATTAAGGCCTAACGAAGATAGATTTTGTGTAGTCTGTAAAACAATAGTAAATAAAGATGGATCGCTAAAAGAGTCTACTTTCTTTGAAGCGCTAATAAACTCTAAAGCAAGATTGACTTATGAAAGACTGTCTGAAGATATAGAAAAAAATAAATTAAATAAGACATACTCTAAATCGATAAAGAACCTCTTAGAGATATACCAAAGACTAAAGGAAAATAAAGAAAATAGAGGAGCCTTGGAATTGGAAGTGCCCTTTTATGTTCCTCAATTTAACGACAATAAGATAACAAGATTTTTTAGCTCACCTAGGGAATAAGAATGTTTAGAGCTATTGCTTTGGAGCATTTGTGAAGATTCGTCGTAAACATAGTATTCATTTTTAGGTAAATGCTTAATATGGCAAAGACCTTCAATGTTAACTTCCTGGAGATGTATGAATAACCCAAAATTAGTCACTCCAGTTATTTGACCCTTAAAAGAGTTTCCTACGTTTTCAAGTGCAAATTCGCACTTAAGGTGACTCAGAGCATCTCTTTCCGCCTTTTCAGCTTCTCTTTCTTTAGTGGAACATTCCATGGCTAACTGTTCTAGATTATCTTTAGAGTAGGGTCCCTTGGGGTTGATGTTATCTTTCGAAGACACAGCCCCACCATTTGTTGCAATAAGCTTTTTTATTGCTCGGTGCATAATCAAATCTGGGTATCTTCTAATTGGAGAAGTAAAATGAGAATAGGCTTTATAACCTAAGGCAAAATGTTCTGACACCTCAGCTTGGTAAGTAGCTAAACTTAAAGACTGAAGGATCTGTAAGTGCATTATTTCTTTATCTTTTCTTTCTTCCACAGTCTCTACAAGCTTAGATAATTGATTGACGGTATTTCCCTCGTCTAGTTTTACATTAATTCTTC
>CACDOC010000015.1 GCA_902554355.1 uncultured SAR86 cluster bacterium
AAGTATTAAGAGAAGTTCCTAGGATTACAATTTATCCTAAGTCTCACTACGTAACTAGAAGGGAAAGAATCTTACAAGCCATAGATTTTATTAAAGAAGAACTGGTTGATAGATTGGACTATTTAAGGAAAGAAAATAAATTAGTAGAAGCGCAGCGGTTAGAGGAGAGAACTAAATATGATATTGAGATGTTAAAGGAATTAGGTTTTTGTTCAGGTATAGAGAACTATTCTAGGTTTTTATCTGATCGCCAACCAGGTGAACCTCCTCCGACACTTTATGAATATTTACCTGAAGACGCTTTGGTTTTTGTAGATGAATCTCATGTTTCCTTACCTCAATTAGGTGGAATGTATAGAGGGGATCGATCTAGAAAACAAACTCTGGTTGACTACGGTTTTAGACTTCCAGTTGCCTTAGACAACAGACCATTGAGGTTTGATGAATGGGAAAAGTTATCTGGCCAAAGAATCTTTCTTTCTGCAACACCTTCTAAATATGAGTTAGAAAATTCAGGTAATGTCGTTGAGTTAGTGGCTAGACCAACTGGTTTAACAGATCCAGAAGTCGAAGTAAGGCCAGCAACGCATCAAGTAGATAATTTGCAAGCTGAAATTATTAAGTGCGTTGATAATGGAGATAGGGTTTTAGTGACTGTTCTTACAAAAAGAATGGCAGAAGATTTAACTGAATACCTCGACGAAAACGGAACTAGAGTCAGGTATTTACATTCAGATATCGAGACCGTAGAAAGAGTTGAGATCATAAGAGATTTGAGACTTGGAGCTTTCGATGTTTTGGTTGGAATAAATTTACTAAGAGAGGGTTTAGACATACCTGAAGTGGCTTTGGTAGCAGTTTTAGACGCTGATAAAGAAGGTTTTTTGAGGTCTGAGAGTTCTTTAATTCAAACAATCGGTAGGGCAGCAAGACATATAAAAGGTAAAGCAATTCTTTATGCCGATAAGAAAACAGGGTCTATGGATAGAGCTATTAAGGAAACCAACAGAAGAAGAAAAATACAAGAAGAATTCAACCAGAAGAATTCAATTGTACCCAAAGGTATAAAAAAAGGTATTGGCGACATTATGGAGGGCGCTCGCTCTGTAAAAGGTAAGAACAAATCTAAAAGAAAAATAGATAAAGTAAAAAACCTAGAATTTGAACCTATTGAGAATTTCAACGATCCTATCAAACTAAGAAAAGAAATTACCAGACTTGAAGACGAGATGTATAAATTTGCAAAAAATTTAGAGTTTGAAGAAGCTGCTGCTTATAGGGATAGGGTGGAAGAGTTAAAATTGCAGTTAATTAATAGCTAGTAAAAGCATTTCTTTTTCTCTATTGAGTATAGATAAAGTTGAATAATAAAGTTGTATCCTTTTAACATATTCTAAAGCTTGCAAATGCTTTTCGAATTCATCGTCTTCTTTAGCATATCTTTGTATAAGAATTTCTGGTAGGTAAATTGAAACATCCGACCACAAGTTAGGATTACCACCCCTTTTTACAGTAAGCTCTCTAGCTAAATTTATATTTACGAAGCCTAAATTATAGCTAGCAAGAGCCATCCAGATTTTGTCTAGTTTAGGTATCTCTGCAGGGAGTCGATTCAAGTTCTTTTGAAAATAATTTGCCCCTCCAATAATACTTTGTTCCGCATTTGTTCTTTTCTTAATTCCCATCTCTTTTGCAGTTTTTTGGGTTAGCATCATCATGCCTCTAACTCCTGTATCTGATATGGCTTTTGGATTCCAATGGGATTCTTGATAGCTAATAGCAGCAATTAATGTCCAATGAACATCTAATTTTTCTGAAGATTTTCTAAAAGAGCCTTCAAATTGAGGAAGTCTTTCTTCTGTTCTGTTTAGAAAAATTGAAAGTCCAACGGGGTCGTCTTTCCAAAGAGATTCAATTTCTTCAAAGAAAATATTACTATTTTGTTCAGAATAGGAAGCCAAAACAGGTGCCTCTAAACCAACTACAGCTAATAAGGCTATGAATGAAAATAAAGAATGTTTTAGGCTTTTCTTCAATTCTCCCCCAAGAAGTATTCTTGGAAGTTTATTGTACTAAAAAATATCATTTTTACTACATATTGTGTTATTTCTTATTGATAACCACTATATAAAGTGTTTACTTAGTTAAACCATTTATTACAATACTCTCTTCAACACTAATGAAGTCAGTAATTAAGATCTCTTCAAAAGCAATAGCAATCAGGGGTTCTGTACGATTAACAGATTTCAGAATCGCTTCGCTTAAAGAAAAATTCAAACATCTAAGTCCAGTTGATTTATCTGAACTAAACTGCAATGAAATTTATTTCTGCAGCTTAAACGATAAAAATAAAATAGAAAAAAAAGACTCTCTAGAGGGATTATTCAACATCTTGTCAGTTGAAAATTCTTCTGATTATTTAGAAGAAGAATATTTAGTAGTCATTCCGAGAACAGGAACTATTTCACCATGGTCATCTAAAGCAACTGAAATATTAAACAACTGTGGCATTACTTGGATTGAAAGGATAGAAAGAGGATTCTGTTTTCATTTAGGTAGATCTAGATCTAAAGATAAGAAAGACCTTCTAAGTCTAGGAAATCTTATATCAGATAGAATGACTCAAGAAGTTATACTTGATGTCAAAGAAGCTTCTTCAATTTTTTCCTATCAAGTTCCAAAACCTTTGAACGAAATAGATATATTTTCTTCTGGAATTAAAGACCTTGAGGAGGCTAATTCTAATTTAGGACTGGCATTAAATGAGGAAGAGATCCAATATCTCTATAAAAATTACAAAGAAACAAATTCAAATCCCACGGATGCTGAATTAATGATGTTCGCTCAGGCAAATTCCGAACATTGTAGACATAAGATTTTTAATGCTGATTGGATCATAGACGGTAAGTCTTCACAAAATAGTTTATTTTCTATGATTAGGAATACACATAAATTAAATCCTTCAGGTGTCTTGTCTGCTTATGAAGATAATGCTGCAATTTTGGAAGGTCATGAAACAACAAGGTTTTATCCAAAAAATGGCCAGTACCAATCTGTTAAAGAGAAAAATCATCTTGTTGTGAAAGTTGAAACGCATAATCACCCCACCGCAATATCTCCTTTCTCTGGAGCTGCCACTGGATCAGGAGGAGAAATAAGAGATGAAGGGGCCACAGGAGTGGGAGCCAAGCCTAAGGCTGGATTAAGTGGCTTTTCTGTTTCAAATTTGAGAATACCTAATTTACCAGAGGATTGGGAAAAAAAAGAGGATTCTCCAGATAGGATTGCTTCTCCACTTGAGATTATGATTGAAGCGCCTATTGGCTCAGCAGCATTTAATAATGAGTTTGGGAGACCAAATATATTAGGCTATTTCCGATCATTTGAGATTGAACTGCTCCGCGAAGGTAAAAATGTCACATTCGGTTATCACAAGCCAATAATGCTTGCTGGAGGGTTAGGGAATATAAAAAATGAACACGTCAATAAGTCTCAAGTTCCTGTAGGTTCTAAATTGGTCGTTTTAGGCGGACCGGCAATGTTAATTGGTTTAGGGGGAGGCTCAGCTTCTTCTCTCTCATCTGGTGAGGGAGACTCTGATTTAGATTTTGCTTCCGTTCAAAGAGAGAACCCTGAAATGGAAAGAAGGTGCCAAGAAGTTTTAGATCGGTGCTGGCAAGAAGAAAAAAATAATCCCATATTATTTATTCACGATGTAGGGGCCGGAGGTCTTTCAAATGCTATACCTGAATTAGTTAAAGATAGCGGACATGGAGGCTTGATAAATTTAAGAGATATTCCAAATGCTGAACCGGGCATGACACCGATGGAGATATGGTGTAACGAGTCTCAAGAAAGATATGTCTTGGCTATTTCTGAAGAATCCTTAGATACCTTTACTAATTTTTGTATAAGAGAGAGATGTCCTTTTTCTGTAGTAGGAGAGATAACTAAAGGAAACCAGCTAGAGGTCTATGATGATCATTTTGATAATTATCCAATTAGTTTATCTTTGGACATTTTATTTGGTAAACCGCCAAAGACTACAAGATCTTTCATAACTAACAAGAAAGAGGTAGGCCAAATAAAGATACATGAAAAGGATCTTGAAAGTTTACTTTTTAAAGTATTGAGACACCCCACAGTGGCCAGTAAAAATTTCCTTATAACTATAGGCGATAGAACTGTAACCGGCTTAATCAATAGAGATCAGCTTGTTGGCCCTTGGCAAGTTCCTGTATCGGATTACGCAATGACTAGATCTGGATTTACAGGGAATTCTGGAGAAGCAATGTCGATAGGAGAAAGAACTCCCTCAGCTATATTAAATCCGGCTGCAGCTGCAAGAATCTCAGTAGCTGAAGCAGTTACAAATATATTACCGTCAGGCGTTTCTAGTTTATCTGACATTAAACTTTCAGCAAATTGGATGGGTTCTCCTGATAAATTAGATGGAAATCAAGATCTTTATGAAGCAGTGGAAGCAATTGGTATGGGTCTATGCCCAAAATGGAAAATTGCAATTCCTGTAGGGAAAGATTCTCTCTCAATGTCTACTGAATGGAAAGATAAAGGAAAAGAAAAATCAGTTATATCTCCTCTTTCCTTAATTGTCTCTGCATTCACGCCAATTAAAGATATAAATCTTGCTATTACACCTCAATTAATAGAAGAAGAATCCGAATTAATTTTAATAGATCTATCAAAAGGCAATCGAAGGTTAGGTTCGAGCATAGTTTCTCAAACAAGCTCTCAATTTGGAGGAGAAGTTCCTGATGTTGAGTGTGAAGAAGAGATGTCTGATTTTGTAAAGACAATACATAATTTGCTAAGAAAGAAAAAAATACTCTCTTATCATGACCGATCTGACGGCGGACTTATAACTACAGTGATAGAAATGGCTTTTGCAGGAAGATTGGGCATAAATTTAAAACTTGATCTTTTACCATCTAAAACCAAAGAACTCATTGCAGATTTATTCAATGAAGAATTAGGAGTGGTAATACAAGTAGCAAAAAAGGATAAGGAAATGGTTATGGAAGCTCTCGGTTCTTGTTCTTTAAGAAAGCATGCTTACCCTTTCGCTGAATTGAATCAGGAAAAAGTTATTAATTTAATCTCGGGTCACAAAACTATTTACCAATGGCCTTTACAAAAACTTCTAGAAGAATGGCATAAAGTAAGTTATGAAATACAGTCTTTAAGAGATAACCCTGAAACAGCTAAATTAGAATATTTACACGACGTTGCAACTGATAGAAAGGGAATAAGACCATTTCTGTCATTTGATATCCCTTCAAATTTTAATATTAAAAAAACTAAGCCAAGTATAGCTATTCTTAGAGAACAAGGCATAAACGGTCAAGTTGAGATGGGTGCTGCTTTTGATAGGGTTGGTTTTGATTGTATAGATGTGCATATGACTGATTTGATTTCAGGTAAATTACAGTTAAGCGATTTCCAAGGTCTCGTTGCTTGCGGGGGTTTTTCTTACGGAGATGTATTGGGAGCAGGAGGAGGTTGGGCCACCAATATTTTATTTAACAAGATGTTAAGAGATCAATTTCAGGAATTCTTTTCTAATGAAGAGGTCTTCTCGTTGGGAATTTGTAATGGTTGTCAAACTATATCTTTATTGTCTAGTTTGATACCTGGAACAGATAATTGGCCCAAGTTCAAACGAAATATATCTGAAAAATTTGAAGCTAGATTAAGCCAAGTTTTAATTCAAGATTCGCCTTCAATTTTCTTTAGGGACATGGTTGGCTCAGTGATACCTGTTCCTGTAGCCCATGGCGAAGGAAGAGCAGAATTCAATAAAGAAAATGAAGTAAAATTAATTTCCGATGAACTTAACCCTCTCGTTTACTCTGATTATGAAGGTCAGGCCACAGAAAATTATCCTGAAAATCCAAATGGTTCTTCTTCCGGTATTGCAGGGGTAACTAATAAATCAGGCTTAGTAACAATAATGATGCCTCATCCGGAAAGAGCTTTTTTAACATCACAGTATTCCTGGCACCCGAAAGATTGGGAAGAATACGGTCCCTGGATAAAGTTCTTCTCCAATGCAAAAGATTTCGTCAGCTAGATTTTCTTGGAGGTCTTTCTATAATTTGAGTTGATAACGGATATTCACCTTTTTTAGAATCTATAAAATAATTCTTTAAAGTTGTGGGCACAAAAGGAAAAGCTAAATCGTCCCAAGGAATTTCACTTTCAGAAAAAAACTTCACTTCGAGACTCTCAGATGTGCTGCAGTAATCTTCATTTATTACTTCAGCTAAATGAAGCATATAAACTTGATTAATTTGAGGGATGTTAAAGATTGCATAAAGATTTCCCATTTTAACCTCAGTATTTGTTTCTTCCTTGGTTTCTCTAAAAGCACCTTCTTCAATAGTTTCTCCATTTTCAAGAAAACCTGCCGGTAGAGTCCATAAACCATACCTAGGTTGAATTGCTCTTTTACAAAGAAGAACTTTATTATTCTTAATAGGAACAGTGCCCACGATCACTCTTGGATTAGAATAAAATATAGAATCACATTTAGTACAACAATCTCTTTCTAGATTATCTCCATCAGGAATTCTTTTTTCTATGACTGATCCACAATCACTACAAAATTTCATCTATATCCCTTTATTTCGGTTTAAAGCGCTAGAAGTATAAACTATCTGCCTAAAAGGGAATTAATTAAATAATGCTTAACGAGATAATAACTAAATTAAAGGTATATGAAGGAAACCCTCCGGTGGAGGAGTTAAGGAAAGCAGCTGTGTTGATTGCGATAGTTGATTGTGATGAACCAGAGTTAATCTATACTTTACGGTCTAATAAAGTTGGGTCTCATGGGGGGGAGGTGTCTTTTCCAGGAGGAATGCACGAAGAAGATGATATTTCTCTAGAAATAACTGCTTTGAGGGAATCTGAAGAAGAAACAGGGCTTAATAGAGACCAAGTCCAGATTATTGGGTCTACGGATACAGTAGTTTCTAGATATAATGTAAGCGTTACACCTTATGTAGGGATTGTTCCTGATGATATTTCGCTAAACAATGATTCAGACGAGATTGAAGCTTGCTTTAGGGTCCCGATAAATAACCTTCTAAAAGATAAAAGATATAGAAATGACCGTATTGAAAGAAATGGCGAATCCTTTTTTATGCCCGCATATAAGTTTGATTCTTTTATAATATGGGGATTAACTGCAATGATGACCGTAGATTTCTTGAATATTGCTTTAGACGCTGGAATTGATTTGAAAACGGAAGGAAAGTAAATGTTATATAAATTAGGCAAAGATAAACCAATTGTTGATGGTGATTTTTACGTAGCAGAAAATGCTACCGTTTTAGGTAAAGTAAAGTTATGCAAAGATTCTAGTGTCTGGTTTGGAGCTACTCTAAGGGGCGATACTGAGCTGATTACAATTGGAGAGAGGAGTAATGTGCAGGACGGTTCAGTTTTGCATACAGACATTGGATTTCCTCTAGATATTGGTAAAGACGTAACAATTGGACATAAGGTGATGCTGCACGGTTGTACGATAGGGGATGGAAGTCTTATAGGCATCAATGCTGTAGTATTGAATGGAGCAAAAATTGGTAAAGGATGCTTAATTGGAGCTAACGCCTTAGTAACTGAAGGTATGGAAATACCAGATGGGTCTCTTGTTATGGGATCACCGGGAAAAATTAAAGGTGAATTAAATGAAGATCAAAAGATGGGTTTAATAATGTCAGCTCATCATTATGTAGAAAATTCTAAGCGTTTTATTAATGAATTAGAAAAGTTATAGGAGGAAATTATGAAAACAGAAGAAATTACTTATCAATATGAAGGCAAAAATTACATTAGCTTTGTTGCCTATCCGGAAAAGGAATTAGCGCCCTTAGTGCTTATAGCCCCTTCATGGGCTGGAAGAGATTCATTCGTTGAAGAAAAAGCTAAAGAACTGGCAAAAATCGGTTACGTAGCTATGGCTGTAGATATGTATGGAGATGGAAAGGTAGGCTCTAGTGCTGAAGAAAATCAATCTTTGATGACGCCGCTTGTAGAAAATAGAGATCATTTAAAAGGAGTCATAAACGAAGCTTTTGCTAAAGGTAAATCTCTAAAGGGAGTGGACGCAAATAATGTAGCTGCTATAGGCTATTGTTTTGGAGGTTTAGTAGTTTTAGATCTTGCAAGATCTGGAACTGAGGTAAATGGTGTGGTTAGTTTTCATGGCCTCTTGATGGGTTCTGAAATAGCTGAGTCAGGAATAAGTTCTAAGATTTTAGTTCTACATGGAGAAAGAGATCCTATGGTACCTTTGGAGATGGTAGATGAATTCCAAAAAGAAATGACAAATGCTAATGCAGATTGGCAATTGCATAGTTATGGAAACACTTACCACGCATTCACTAATCCCGAAGCGAATGATCCTTCCTTAGGCACTCAATTTAATAAAGATTCCAACAATAGGTCGTGGCAATCTATGAATAACTTTTTTGAAGAGATATTTTCATAAGTAAATGAAGAAAAATCTGACTACTAATGAAATAAGAAATATTTTCCTAGATTTTTTTCAGGAGAATGGTCATGAGTTAGTAGAAAGTTCTTCTCTAGTTCCGTTCAACGACCCCTCATTATTATTTACCAATGCTGGTATGGTTCCTTTCAAAGATTTACTTCTTGGAGTAGAAAAAAGATCTTATACAAGGGCAACTAGCTCTCAAAGGTGTTTAAGGGTAGGCGGAAAGCATAATGATTTGGATAACGTTGGCTATACTGCTAGGCACCATACATTTTTTGAAATGCTAGGAAATTTTAGTTTTGGAGATTATTTTAAAGAGGAGGCAATTGCCTTCGCTTGGGAGCTTTTAACGGAAAGGTATGAAATACCAGCAGAAAAATTATGGATAACAGTACATAAAGATGATGATGAGTCTGAACAAATTTGGATTGAAAAAATAGGGGTAGATCCGAAAAGAATTTCAAGATTAGATGATGATGAGAATTTTTGGACCATGGGTGATACGGGTCCTTGTGGGCCTTGTAGCGAAATCTATTATGATCATGGAGAACAAATAGAAGGAGAGCCACCAACTATGGACAGTGATCCTGGAGATAGATTTATAGAAATATGGAACTTAGTATTTACACAGTTTGATAGATCAAAAGATGGCACTTTAAGTCCTTTACCTGATCCTTGTGTAGATACTGGCATGGGATTAGAAAGAATGGCAGCTGTTCTGCAAGAAGAGCATAATAATTACGATATAGATCTTTTTAAAAAGTTAGTTGGTAAGGCCGCTGAACTTACCAGTAGCAAAGATCTTAAGAATCCTTCTTTAAGAGTGATTGCAGACCATTTAAGAGCAAGTTCTTTCTTGATTGCAGACGGTATTGTTCCTAGTAATGAAGGAAGAGGTTATGTTCTAAGAAGAATTATTAGAAGGGCCTTGAGGCACGCAAATAAATTGGGCATGAAAAACACTATGCTGTCCTCAATGGTTCCGATCTTAATTGAAGAAATGGGTGATGCGCACCCGTTACTTATAAAGGAATCTAAGATTATCCAGGCCAACTTATTACAAGAAGAGCAACAATTCTCTGCAACTCTTAACCAAGGGATTGCTTTATTAGAAAGTGAGGTGGAAGAGCTGGATGACAACATTATACCTGGCCAAACAGTATTCAAACTTTATGACACATATGGATTTCCTGTGGACATGACTGCAGATTTTGCTAGAGAAAAAGGTCTTGAGGTGGACTTAGTTAAATATGAAGAATTAATGCTTCAGCAAAAGGATAGGGCACGCTCTTCTAGCTCCTTTAGTTCAGTTTTACCAGAGTCAATATCAATCAGTGGGTCTACCGAATTTATTGGATATGAACGTACCAACTCAAATACGAAAATTATTGAGTTAATTAGTTCCTCAAAAGAAACTAAGAGCAAGATATTGGTAGAGGATGAAGAGGGCATCGTAATACTTGACCAGACACCTTTTTACGCCGAGGCCGGTGGGCAAATTGGTGATAAAGGAACAATAAGCGGTAGTGGTTTTAAGTTTGAAGTTTTGGACACGCAAAAGATTGGTGATCACCATGGTCATTTTGGAGTTGTAAAGGAAGGAAAGTTAAAAATAAATTCAAAGGTAGAAGCTCATATAGATGAGGATTTCAGAGGAAGAATTGTACCTAATCATTCCGCAACGCATCTTCTTCAAGCGGCCTTAAAGAAAATATTAGGCGATCATATAGAGCAAAAAGGCTCTTTGGTTGAAGACAATCGTTTGCGATTTGATTTTGCTCATTCTGAACAAGTCAGCCCAGAAGAGCTAGTTGAAATTGAAGATTTAGTTAATTTACATATTGCAAAGAACACAGAATCTGTAACAAAGGTAATGTCACTTGAAGAGGCAACCAAGAAAGGAGCCATAGCCTTTTTTGGTGAAAAATATGGTGAAGAGGTAAGAGTTCTAGATCTAGGAGAAGGTTTCTCAGTTGAGTTATGTGGAGGTACGCACGTAAATAAAACTGGTGAAATAGGTTTGATGAAAATTATTAGTGAATCAGGTATCTCTGCGGGGGTAAGAAGAATTGAAGCTGTAACTGGAATTGGGGCAACCCTTCTATTACAAGAAGTTGAACAGCTTGTTACTTCTATTTGTGATGAATTGCTAATTGATATGGAACCAGTAGACAAGAGTAAGAGTAGTTTAGATTTAATACGAGATTTTCAGTCTCAAATAAATTCGCTAGCAAAAGAACTGAATGCTCCTGAAGACCAAATTCTTAGACGACTAATACAATTAAAAAAAGACATAGCTTCTTTAAGCAATAAATTAGAAAAGGACATCACTGCAATCCCTTCTTCTAAAACTGTATTAAATGCTGTTAAGGAACTTAAAGACTTAAACAAATCTCTTAAGAATGAAAGTAAAAAGAAAGAATCGGAAGGAATTAGTTCTTTTGCAACTGATCTAAAAGAGAATTCTATTAAAGTAGCTGGTTACAACTTAATTACAAAAAGTTTTGAAAACAAGGATTCTAATAATTTAAGACAGTTAGCTGATCAGCTCAGAAATGCTGAGCCTAATAGCATTGTCACTTTAGTTTCTGTTACCGGAGATAAAGTACCTTTAATTGTCGCTTGCTCCAAAGAGGTTGAAATTGACGCTAGAGAAATAATGAAGCATCTAGTGAACCAGCTTGGTGGCAGTGGTGGAGGTAGGGCAGATTTTGCGCAAGGTGGTGCTGATACTTTTGAAGATCTTGAAATTGCGCTTGCATCAGTTGCTGATTTAGTTGTTTCTTTAACTGAACAGTAATATAGAATGCTTCCTTTTTTTAAAACCTAATGAGTAAACTTATAGTTAAAAAGTTTGGCGGAACTTCGGTAGCGAACACTGAAAGAATTGAGGCTGTAGCAGACATAGTTGAACAATCTATCAATGAAGGCAATCAAGTGACAGTCGTACTTTCTGCCATGGACAACAACACTGATAAGCTAATTAGTTTGGCTAAAGAAATAGACCCTGAACCTGACCTTAGAGAATATGACGCCCTAGTATCAACCGGAGAGCAAGTTTCTGTTGCTTTATTAGCTATGTCGTTATTGAGGAGAGGTATTAAAGGAAAATCCTATACAGCATATCAGTTAGGTATAAAAACCAATTCCAGTCATAGTCAGGCAAGAATCTTAGATGTTGATGTAGATAAAATAACAAAAGAGATCCAAGGAGGGGTTGTTCCCGTAATAACTGGATTTCAGGGAATGAATAATGTTGGCGATATAACAACTTTAGGAAGAGGAGGCTCTGATACAACTGGTGTTGCTTTAGCAGTTGCTCTTAAAGCAGATGAATGTCAGATCTATACTGATGTAGACGGTGTTTTTACTACAGATCCTAGAATTTACGATAAAGCAAAACTTTTAAAAAATATAAGCTTTGAAGAAATGTTAGAGTTATCAAGTGCAGGCGCTAAAGTTCTTCAGCTTCGTGCAGTAGAATACGCAAGTAAATTTAATTTACCCGTAAGAGTACTTTCTAGTTTTAAAGATGGTGAAGGCACTTTGGTTCAAGAGGAGAAGAATATAATGGAAAAACCAATTGTTTCTGGAATAAGCAGTATAGATACTGAAGCTAAGTTGACTATTAGAGGAGTTCCAGATGTTCCTGGTGTTGCAGCAAAGATATTAGGCCCTATTAGTGATGCCGGTATAGATGTAGACGTGATTGTTCAGAATATCAGTGCCGACAATACGACGGATTTTACTTTTACTGTAGATAATTCTAATTCTTCTAAGGCAGAAGAAATCTTAAAAGAAACCTCAAATTCATTAGGGGGAGGTTCAATAGAAATGGATGATGATATAGCTAAGATAAGCATTGTGGGAAGAGGTATGCGAGCAAATGCTGGTGTTGCAAGCAAGATGTTTCAGGCATTAGCAGACAATGAAATAAACATATCCATGATAACCACTTCCGAAATAAAGATTTCAGTTGTAATTAAGAAGGCTGAAATGCAGGAAGCAATAAAAGCTCTTCACGATGCATTTGATCTAGATAAAGAGTTAGATAGTTAATGGATTCCTTAGTTGAGTTATTAGTTCTTGAGCAAGGCATGCTTCGAGGCTTTGTGTTTGGTTTAGTCCACGTCACTATATTGATAATTGGTTATTACACTGGTTGGAGTATTAACAGATTACTTAAGAAAACTTCTAACGGGCATATAGCTGGAATCATCGGAGCTGTGATAGCTCATATACTTGCCGACTTAATTGCTTCTTTACTTGACCCCACTATGAGATCTGCGGCTTTAGGAATTGTATTAGGAGGACTTCTACCTCTTTTACTTATACCTTTTCTAGAAAAATATGTCACTAAGAGTGAGAAACACATCATGGTAGGGGATCATGAAGACATAGAAAAAGATTTAAGATCCCACACAGATTAGAGTCTAAAAAAAGTAAAAAAAATATTGTAAACAAGAATCATTCTCATCTATAATGCGAATCATTCTCAAATTGAGAATGATTGTTATTTAAAAAATATAGGTAAGATTATGAAAAAGATTCTATTAATTGGTATTTCTTTATTTACTTTTTTAGTGTTTGCTGAAGAAGAGGTAGAAGAAATTGTTGTTAAAGGAAAAGTTCTTTACTCCGACCAGGTTAACGCTTTAAAGACTCCTGTAGAAATTGTTAATGTGCCTCAAGCAGTTTCAATAGTGACTGACGAGGATATACGTAAGCAGGGAATCAGAGAAATCGGAGACATTGTTAGATACACACCAGGTGTTAACACTTCTCAAGGTGAAGGGCATCGTGATGCAGTAGTATTTAGAGGAGTTAGATCAACAGCAGACTTTTTCCAAGATGGAGCAAGGGATGATGTTCAATATTACCGCTCTTTATATAACGTAGAGCAAGTTGAAGTACTTAGAGGACCTAATGCACTTTTATTTGGTCGCGGTGGAACAGGTGGTATTATTAACAGAGTTACCAAAAAGGCTACTATTGGTGAAACTTTTGGATCTTTCGACTTAGGAGCTGACGATTTCGGATCAACAGACCTTGCGATTGATTACAATGTACAATCTGGTGAAAATTCCGCTTTTCGTCTAAATGCTCATGTTGACGCTTTAGAAAATCATAGAGATCTCTATGATGGAGACAGAATAGGATTTAATCCTACTTTAAGAGTTGAGATAAGTGAGAATACTACTTTAGATCTATCCTATGAATATGCTGATCACGAAAGATTCATAGACAGAGGAATCCCAACAGCATACGGAAGGCCTGAAGAAGCACTAAAAGACGTAGTATTTGGAACTTCTGATATTAATATAACTACTCTAGAAGCAGATATCTTTAGAGGCAGCCTAACTACAGATTTATCTGATACTTCTAAAGCTGTTTTCTCTATTACTTCTAGTGAATTCGAGAAGATGTATCAAAATTTATATGCTTCTGGGTATGATCTAAATGACGTAGTCACTTTAGATGGATACAGAGATCCTACAGAAAGAGAGAACTTAATTGTTTCAGGTAATTTCATCAATGAGATTCAAATAGGATCTTCAAAACATACAATCTTAATAGGAGCGGAAAAAGTTGATACAGATAATAGTAATGAAAGATTCGATACATATTTTTCAACCACAGGAAAAGATAAAGAGTCTTTTAAAATTACTAGACCATTAAACATAGCTACAAATTCAGCCGGTGTTGCAACTACAGTAGATTTCACAACAAAACTAAAAAGCAGAACCACTTCAGATATTGAAGTTACTTCTGTATACATACAAGACCAAATAGAAATTTCAGATGAACTTCAAATTCTTATTGGTGGTCGTTTCGATACATTTGATATCACAGTAGATGATATTAAAGGAGGAACCTCACAATCAAGAGAAGATGATGAATTCTCTCCTAGAGCTGGGCTTATATATAAGCCTGCAGAAAATGTTTCTTGGTACTTGAGCTATAGTGAAAGTTTCTTACCTAGATCAGGAGAACAGTACAAAAAATTAACTGCAAGTTCTGCAGCTTTAGATCCTGATGTGTATGAAAACATGGAAATAGGTGTGAACTATAACATCAGACCAAATTTAAGTCTGAGAGCTAGCTTTTTTGATAATGAGCAGACAATAGCCACACGTGATGAGTCAGGTGAAGGGGCAGAAATAGTTGGTTTACAAGTAGATGGATTTGAACTTGAAGTAAAAGGTCAAGTCAATGATCAACTATATATGCAACTTGGTTACAGCAATATGGATGGAACAACTAGTTCAGGCGGTGAGCCAAGAGAGATTCCTGATCATACTTTGTCGTTATGGACTACTTATCAAGTAAATGACCAATTCGGTTATGGTATAGGGTTTACTCGTCAAGGTGATTCTAATATAAGCAATAATAAGCCTGGTTTAATACTGCCAGAATATACCAGAGTTGATTTTGCGGCTTATTATGATGTTTCCGAAGATCTTGCTATTAGATTAAATATTGAGAATTTAACTGATAAAGTATATTTCCCTCACTCACACAGTACTCATCAGGCTTCTGTCGGTGAAGAAGTGAATGCGAGGTTATCAATAACTAGAAGATTCTAAGAAGTTATGGTTGATGTTTTAAAAACATTAACCAAGAGCGCCCAGAACGGGGCAATGCCCCGTTCTTGATACTAGCCTAAATTTTTTTTAGGCTAATCAACCCTCCCCAAGGTTGATGGGATCCGAAAGGCCTAGAACCCTCTTCTAGGCCTTTCACTTTTTAGATAAATGATTTAGAACCTCTACCCAGTCTTTTCTATAATTTAGACAAGGTATGTAATTGAATTCCTCTCCACCAGCGGCTAAGAAATTATGACGACCTTCTATATTGATTTCTTCTAAAGTTTCTAAATTATCTATAACGAAACTAGGACTTATTACATCTAGTTTTTTTATTCCTCTTTTTGGAAGTTTATTGAGTTCTTTATCCGTGAAAGGTTTAAGCCAACCAGGACCGATCCTAGACTGAAAAGATACTTTCCATTTTTCTTCAGGGATATTTAGTTTCTCGGTACACAATCTAGAAGTTTCATAAACTTGAAATCTATAACAGTAGTCTCTTGAAGGGCAATCTGAATTCTTACAAAGATTGTCGTTGTGTTTTCCTTCTGGGCTAGCTTTTCTTAAATGTCTAATAGGAATTCCGTGATAACTAAATAAAAGAAAATCTGAGTTTTTACTTATATTCTCATCAATTAAAGAACATAAAGAATCAATATATTCAGGATCTTTATAAAAGGGTTCTATAAAATCAATTTCAATGTCTTTATCAATTTTCGTTACTTCTTCTATCATTTTATTTTGAGTAGTTAAAGTTGATGAAATGGCAAAATGTGGATAAAGAGGAATGGCTCTAATCGTAGTACAGCCTTTTTTCTTTAAAGATGTAATTGCTTTTTCTATAGAAGGTTCTTGGTAACGCATTGCCACCTCTATAGGCAAAGAACTTAGCTTAGCTAACCTAAGACCAAGTTCTTTAGTATTCTGTATTAGAGGAGAGCCTTCTTCGGTCCAGATTTTTGAATAGGCTTCTTGTGTTTTTTTATATCTATTAGGAACTATTATCCAATTTACTAGTATCTGTTGGATTTGCTTGGGATAATCAACCACTAAGTCGTCAGAGAGGAATTCTTTTAGATATTCTTTTATGGATTCGTCCTCTAGGTCTTTTGGCGAACCTAGATTTATTAGAAGTATGCCTTTCATCAGATTTTATCTACGAATTATATGATAGTTCTTCTATCGAAGAGTCTAATAATCCGTAGAATAATTTATAATAGATTATTTAAAATACAGATTAGTTAAAAAAATATGAATATTCACAAACAGTTATTAATTGTTTTTTTCACTCTATTGATCGCATCTTGCTCAAACACTAACGAGGATGATCTAATTCAGAGAGGGGGAGCACCTTTATTAAGCGGTCTTGGAACCCATGACCACAAGATATCAACAGAAATCCCTGGAGCACAGAGGTATTTTAATCAAGGCCTAGTGCTATCTTTTGCTTTTAATCATGCTGAGTCCATACGCAGCTTCAAGGCTGCTCAAAAGTTAGACCCTAGCTGCGCTATGTGCTTCTGGGGAGAGGCTTTATCTAGAGGACCTAATATAAATGTTACGAGCGATGGCAAGGTAGTAATGTCAGATAATGACAGATTAGAAGCTTTTAAAGCAATTGAAAGGGCTAAGGAATTAATGTCTTCATCCACTTTGAAGGAGCAAGACTATATCATCGCTTTATCTTCTAGATACAATGGTCAAGTAGGAACGGATAGAAGTGTATTAGATAGGAAATATGCTCAATCCATGGAAGAGTTATCCAAAAAATATCCAGATGATATGGACGCATCTTCTCTTTTTGCTGAATCTCTTATGAATACCATGCCTTGGAATTATTGGGCAGAAGATGGGAATCCGAAACCAGACACAGTAAAAGTTATAAACTCTTTAGAGGATGTTCTAGAAAAAGCTCCAGATCACCCCTTGGCTATCCATTTGTATATTCATGCGGTAGAAGCCTCAAGCTCTCCTGAAAGGGCTGAAGCTGCGGCGGATAGACTTGGAGATTTAGTTCCAGGAGCAGGACATTTAGTCCATATGCCGGCTCACATCTATTGGCGCGTAGGAAGGTATCATGATGCTTCAGAAGCTAATATTAGAGCTGCGCAAGTAGATGAAGAATATATCGCACAATGTAATGCTCAAGGGTTTTATCCAGCATTGTATTATCCTCATAATATCCACTTTTTATGGGCTGCATCCACGATGGAAGGCAGAAGTGGACTATCAATAGAGTCTGCTTTGAAAGTTGCCAAATATGTTGGACCGGAGCAAATAAAACAATTCCCAGTTGTAGAGTTTTTTCATACCGTACCATTACTTTCGTATGTAAGGTTTGGAAAGTGGAAAGAAATATTAAGTTATTCAGCTCCAGAACAAGACTTTAAATACTCAACTGGAATTTATCACTACGCCAGAGGTATTGCTTTTTCTTCCTTAGGGAAGAACGAAGAAGCTTTAAAAGAGCTCAGCTATATCAAGCCTCTTATAGATACTCCCGAGATAAAAAATTTAGTTAAATCTGGCCAACCTTCTGCTAAATTGCTAGAAATAGCAGACAATCTATTGTTAGGCCAAATTGAGTTTAAAAACGGAAATTATGAGGCTTCAATAATCTCATTGAAAAAGGCAGTTTCTCTACAAGATGACCTACCTTACACCGAACCTCCTTTTTGGTATTATCCGACAAGACAATCTCTTGGACGGGTCCTGACAGAAGCAGGTAAATTTGCAGAAGCAGAAGCTGTTTTCAGGAAAGATCTTGAAGATTATCCCAGAAATGGCTGGTCTATGTTTGGCCTTTATAAGGTTTTAGAAATTCAAGGTAAAACAAA
This sequence comes from uncultured SAR86 cluster bacterium, assembly GCA_902554355.1. Lineage (GTDB taxonomy): Bacteria > Pseudomonadota > Gammaproteobacteria > Magnimaribacterales > Magnimaribacteraceae. The sequence goes on from CACDOC010000015.1 coordinate 17,946, forward strand.
AGAGGCCAAGAAGTATAAGGATAAGTTTGACGTAATTTGGCAATTATCTGATATAAAACTTGAATCATCTGTAATTTAGTTTTGGAAACTTTAAAAGCAATACAAACAAGAAATTCTGTAGCTCACTTAAGTGAACCTGCACCATCAATTGAAGAAATGGAAGAAGTTTATAAAGGAGCCTTAAGAGCGCCTGACCACGCCTGGTTAAGGCCCTGGAAGTACATAGAAATAAGAGGTGACGCTAGGAAAAAATTAGCAGATTCTTTTATTAAAGCTTCTATTTCTTCCGGTGAGGAAATGACTGATGAATTAAGAGAAAAACTTGAAAAAGCTCCATTTAGAGCCCCGATGGTGATTGTTCTAGCAGCTGACATCAAAGAACATCCAAAAGTGCCGAAAATAGAGCAAATTATCTCTTTAGGGGCTTCTGGACAGAATATACTCTTAGCTTTACATGATATTGGATATTCAGCCGTATGGAGAACGGGAAAGATGGCTTTTAACAAGCATATTACTGAAGCTTTAGAGCTACCTCCTAACTACGAAGTGATAGGTTATCTTTACGTAGGAACACCTTCTGGAAATATTAAAAAATTACCTGAACTAGATTTAACAAACCACTTAACTAGGTGGGAATAAAGCCCTAAAAGCTTCCTAAATAAGCAAATAAGTAGTTAAATACATATTAATTATTAACAATCTGGGGGATTCCTTATGAAAATTAAGGCACTTTTAATAAGCATTTCGTTATTAACAATACCTTCTTTTACGATTTCTGCTGAAGAAGAATCATCTATTTTTGATGAGGTGGTTGTAACAGCAAGGAAAAGAGAAGAAACGGCTCAGTCAGTTCCTATTCCAATTTCTGCGTTAGGTGGCGATCAATTAGAGTCTAGAAATATTACCGAAATAGCTGACGTAACTAAATTAACACCAAACTTAAATTTTGCTGCTCAAGGAATAAATTCGACTGTTACGAATGTATTCTTGAGAGGTATCGGACAATCAAACTGGTCTGAGACTCAAGATCCAAAGATAGGAATCTATATAGATGGTGTTTATTTAAGTAGGCCACAAGGCGGAATGGTTGATTTAATTGATGTTGATCGAGTAGAAGTTCTTAGAGGTCCTCAAGGAACTCTATTTGGAAGAAACACAACTGCTGGATTAATTCATATTATTACTAAAGACCCAACAGAAGCCTTGGAAGGTTTTGCTAATGTAGGTTTAGGTACGGAAGGACATGTTGTGGTCAGAGGAGTTCTAAATGTGCCTATCACAGATAAGCTCTCTGGAAGATTTGCTGTAATGTCTAAAGAAACAGATGGATTCATTAAGAATCAGATCACTGGCGAAGATCAAGGCAATGAAGATTCGCAATCTTTTAGAGCCTCTTTTAAATACACTGGTGATAATTACAACGCAAGATTAACTTGGGATCGTTTTGAATCAGATGAACTAGCTATGTTGTCTAGCTGTCGTTTTATAGCTCCTGCAAATGGTGCTTTAGCTACAGGTTTCCCAGCAGTGGCTTACCTTGCTGGAACTTATGACACAATGAGAAAGAATTGTCTTGAGACAAGTAGGCATTTAGGAAGAGACAATAACCCTAATCAACATGCTACTTCAGAAACTGATTCTTATACTCTTACTCAAACTCTAGATCTAGGTATAGGGACTTTAACCATGATTTCAAATCATAGAGAAATTGAAAACTATAACGGTACTTGGGGTTGGGGTATGGGTACTGGTAATTCACCCACAACATCAACTACAAACCTCTTAGACGTAATTAATAACAGAAGTGAAAACGATGTTGATTCGCATGAGTTAAGGTTAAGTGGAGAAACTGATAATTTAAATTGGACAATTGGTGCTTATACCTTTGAAGAAGACAATTACGGAATTATTGATGTTCCTGTCTTAAGAGGATACACGCCTCCAGCACCTACAGCATGGCCAATGTATTACCTAGTGATACCAGGAGTTCTTAACGTAGCTCAAACAGTAATGGGTACACAGATGTTCGGTTCTAGAACTCAATACAACGACGTAACCAATTCCAATGATGCTTTTTTTGCTGAAGGCACTTACGTAATAAATGACAAAACAGACATAACTGTAGGTGTAAGAAGAACAGAAGACGATAGGCAATTCACTAGAGGACAATTTTTGTACGTAGGTAACACTGCGCAAGGACCTTTTGATCCAACAAATAATTGCCCTGGAAACATAGACCCCATCACTATGGTAGCTAAGTCTGAAACTTGTTATCAAGAAGTTGATTACAGCGAAACCACTTCTAGGGTTATTGTTAGTCACGCTACTACAGAGAATATGATGACTTATGCTAGTTACAGCAAAGGTTATTCTTCTGGTGGTTTCAATCAGGCTATCGACATGAAAGCTTTTCTTCCTGAGATATCCGATAACTACGAAGTAGGGTTTAAGAGTACTTTAAGGGACGGAACCATGAGACTGAATGGTACTTATTTCCATAATATCTATGAAAATCAACAAATAACTGTTGGTAGAGTTATCGATGGACAGCCAACGGCTGACATAATTAATGCAGAAGAAGCAAAGATTCAAGGTATAGAATTAGAGCTTCTTGCTCAGTTATCTGATAGTTGGGCAATGACCATGACTTATGGTTTGATGGATGGAAAATACAACAGTTTCACTGTTGATGACTATTCTTATGACCCAACTACTTTCGTTACAACTATCACCTCAAGAGATTTGAGTGACACCCCGTTTGGATATTCTGGAGATAACGGAAAAAGTCATACCTTTGATATGGCTTTTATACACACTCAATCATTATCTTCAGGTGCTAATGTAGTAAGTCAGATCGGTCTAACCAAGCGTGATAATTCATGGGGAACCTTAAGACACACGCCTGGATCAGATTTACCTGGTTACAGCTTGCTAGATGGAAGAATTACTTACTCTCTTGCAGATGGCGTAACCACTATAACTTTATGGGGTACTAACCTTACCGACAAAGAATATAGGTCAGGAATGTTATGGCAGGGTGGAGATCCTGAAATAGGTGATCCTTCACTAGGAATGGCCGCGGATTATTGGGGTCAACCAAGACGATTTGGAATAGAGTGGCGTAGAGACTTCTAAGAAAGCTTAATGTCACAAGGGATTGCCGAAGTAAACGACATCAGTATATGGTGGGAAGACTTCGGCGACTCTTCCAATCCTTCAATTCTTCTTATCATGGGCGCTAATGCGAACTGCATGCATTGGCCGCCAGAATTTATAGAACCTTTAGTGGATGCTGGATTTCATGTTATTAGATATGATAATAGAGATGTAGGAAAAACTACTTGGCTCAATAAAGAGCCTTTATTTTCTAAAGTATTAAAATTTCTGCCTTCAAGTATCCAAATTAAATTTGTTGATTATATTTTTGGGCAAGGCCCTAATGAGGATGGTGTTTTCTCTCAAAATCAAGATGATGCATCAAAAGCTAAATACAACTTAAGTGATATGGCAAAAGACGGTATTGCTCTCATGGACCATTTAAAAGTAGATAAGGCTCATATTTTAGGTGCCTCTATGGGAGGAATGATAAGCCAAGTTATAGCCTTGGATTATCCAGAAAGAACTCTTTCTCTGACACCTATCATGTCATCTCCAGGCATGGGAGATACAAATTTATCTGGCATGACTCTAAGTATGGTCCAGGCAATTAAAGATTCTTATTTGCTCAATCTTCAAGGCAGATATGAAGATGCAATTGTTTGTATTTACCGAGTTCTAAGTGGATCTAGATTCCCTTTTAATGAAGATAAGTTTAGAGAACAATTGAAGCTTGTTATTGAACATGGAGACAACCCCTATACAGGTCACGCTGAAGCTGTAAATGCCAGCCCGAGCAGATTAGAAAGACTTCATGAAATTAAGGTGCCTACTTTAGTAATACATGGCACAGAAGATGCTATTCTGCCTTTTGATCACGGTGAAGCAATCGCTAAAGGTATTCCTCACTCCGAACTAATGACTCTGGAAGGAGTAGGGCATGAACTCCCTGTAGAATTAAATGATGAAATAATTTCTAGATTGGTGGAACATTTCAGCAAAGCATAAGCTAATTAATAGTGGAATGAATATAGATTATTCTGTAACTGATGATCAAAAGCATGCTCTCAAAGAAGATGGC
>CACDOC010000016.1 GCA_902554355.1 uncultured SAR86 cluster bacterium
AAAACCTTATCCTTTAAATTACTTATTATTAGATTTTTCTAAACTTACTTATCAACACAAAGGTAAAACTTACACTTTAGACGACTATATTAATAAATTTAATGTAGCAGGGATGATGATAGTAAGGCGGGGCAATATACTTTATGAAAACTATAATTTTGGTAATGATAAAGACTCTAAATGGATTTCCTTTTCGGTAACAAAGTCAGTTACGTCTATGCTACTCGGTGCAGCTATACAGGATGGCTTGATTAAAAATATTAATGACCCAGTAACAAAATATTTACCTGAACTATCTGGAAGTAATTATGACAAGGTATCTATTAAACATATTCTTCAGATGTCTTCAGGAATTGAATGGAATGAAGATTACGATGACCCTTATTCCGATGTAAATCTAGCCGCTGGTTTAAATTCCTCAGATCTCTACAAATATTTATCTAAATTAGAGATAACAAATAAACCTGGTAAGAAATTTAATTACAACACTGCAGAGAGCAATCTGATAGGCGGAATAGTACGTTCAGCAGTTGGAAGCAACCTATCAATCTATTTAGAAAATAAAATATGGAAACCTTTCGGAATGGAATCTGATGCACATTGGGGTTTGGATGCTAAGTTCTTAGATGAATTAGGTGGTTGTTGTATTTATGCAACCTTGAAAGATTATGTAAGAGTGGGAATATTTGCTTTAAATCAAGGCAAGTTAAGAAATGGTACAGAAGTCCTTCCAAAGAAATGGATTAAAGATTCCACAAAAGCCTCTAAAGGATATAAATATTATGGCTATCAATGGTGGTTAAGCGGACCTCCTTATAAATCTTATTACGCTCAAGGTATCTTTGGTCAAATGATATGGATAGATCCTCCTACTCAGACAGTTATTGCAATGCATAGTGCTTGGGATAAGGCATGGACTCCGGAAGCAGACCAGCATAAATTTGCTTTACTTACAGCAATAATGATAAAACTTTATAATTTATAGGTTATCTTTCTCTAAAGATTATCCTTCCCTTAGAGAGGTCATACGGAGTGATTTCTACCTTTACTTTATCTCCAGTAAGAATCCTAATGTAATGTTTACGCATTCTCCCTGAGATATGAGCGGTGACTACATGATCATTTTCTAGTTTTACTCTAAAAGTCGTGTTTGGAAGAGTTTCTATAACTTCTCCATCCATTTCTATTAAATCTTGTTTTGCCATATATAATACATTTTCTACTAGTTAGAAGAATTTCTAAAGTAAAAGATGAAAGAAAAGGAATTTAAATTTATAAGATTACTGCTTTTTTTAGCCTTTGTTACTATTCTAATAGCTTTAGCTAGTTACATTTTAGATAAGTTTATCTTAGTCTATTGAATGAACTATATTCATATCAATTAAAGCTTGTATCTTGTCTTTATCGTATCCCGCCCAATCCTGTAAAATTTTCTTAGTATCTTTGCCTAAATGGGGTGGGGGAGTATAAGAGTCTTCGTTTGTGTAAGAGAGCTTTACTGGATTTCCGGGCATTTTAACTTTTCCTCCGTCTGGATGTTCTACTTCTACAACCATATTTCTGTGTATCACCTGTTCATCTGATAGCGCTTGACTAAAAGTGTTTATAGGTGCACAAGGAACTTTTGCATTATTCAAAGCCTTTATCCAATGTTCAGAAGATTTAGTCGATAATTCTTTATTTAGTTCTGATTCAATAAACTCTTGGTTTTTTAACCTGTCTACAGATTTACTAAATTTTGGATCTTTAAGACTATCAATATTAACTACTTCTAAAAGCGCTTCCCAGAAAGCGTCCGTAATAACTGCTATAACAACAAAACCATTTGCAGTTGTGAAGCTATTGTAAGGAACATGAACAAAGTGTGCATTACCGATGGGTTCTGGATCAATATTAGATAAAGTTTGCATGGTTGCCATATAAGTTAGAAGGGATATCTGAACATCGAGAAGAGACATATCTATATGTTGTCCTACATTTGTTTTTTCTCGTGAGAGTAGGGCGGATAGAATTCCTATAACGCCATAAAGACCTGAACCTAGATCTCCAATTGGGATGCCAGCTCTAGTAGGTGTATTAGCATCAGGGCCAGTTATGGACATACCACCACTATATGCTTGAACAATTTGATCATAAGCGGGCCTTAAAGAATGAGGGCCTGTTTCTCCGAAGCCAGTTATAGAACATGTAACAATTCTAGGGTTTATCTTTTGTAAGGATTCAAAGTCAATTTTTAGTTTGGTGACCACTCCAGCACTAAAGTTATTTAGCACGACATCTGCACTTTTAACTAAATCATAAAAAGTTTGCAAACCTTCTTCTGACTTTAGGTCTAAAGAGATACTTTTTTTATTACGATTGAGCGTTAAATGATATGCACCAAAACCCTTAAAAGAGTAGTTAGGATCGCTTGATAGTAGATTGCGAGTTATATCTCCAGGAGGCAGCGGCTCTACTTTAACAACTTCTGCTCCTAAGTCAGCAATTACCATACCTGCATAGGGTCCAGCTAACATATGGGTTAAATCTATAACTTTTATACCATTAAGGGGTTTCATGATTGCAGCATTGTACTACATGGAAGTAAACACCATAAGGCAGATAATAGGGTATAAGTGCTGAATATACTTACATTAACACATACAAATCTTTAATTTAACATAATATATATTATACGAATATATAATAAGTTCATATAGTAGAAAGAACTCAAAAAACAACTATATATAGTATTTACAGGGATATCTTCTCATAATTTAAAAGCAATAGATCTATATACATATAAACGTAATTACTCAAAGAACATAAGAGACAAAGTCGTTATTTAAAATATTCAAGGTTAAACAGATGGAAGTAAGATTAGGTATCTTATCTGTATTTTTATTGAACATTCTCAATTCTTTAATTGTATATAGAACTACAATATTGATATATATTATGATAAATTGGCATCTTCATAATTAAATATAAGGATAGAAATTAAATGCAAATAAATTTATTTAATAAAAGCTTTATAAGCTTATTAGTCCTTTCGTTTATTACATCCAGCTGTGCTCTTCCAAGGTGGACTTACGATGAAAAAGTATTAGCTGATCGTCATTTCGTAAAAGTAGAGCCGAACACATTAAATTGTAAGCAACTTAACGAGACCAGAATTCAAGTATCTACCTTAATTGATAGTATTGCAGATAGACTTTTAACTGGTAAAAGCAAATCTAACGCAAATATGTTTGCTGGCATTGGTACCCAAAACCCTGAAGTAGGAGAAAATTTCTTTGGTTTTAAATCTTCAGAAACCCCTAGGGAGTTAAATGAATATAGAGACCTTAAACTTTTTTTAGAGGAAGTAGAGGATATTCAAGTGCTTAAATGTATCAGGACAAGTTTAGACCAGTAACCTCGTATTGCTCATTTAAAAACCCAATAAACCACTAATAGGTAAATAGACTCTATCTAGAAGATGGAAGAGTTTCAAAAAATCTAATTTGTAAGTTGTGCCGCTAATTTAGCTGAATTGCGTAACATTTCTTCATTAATACCAGTTTCATAACCTTCCTTATGCAACATAGAGACTAAGTCTTCTGTAGCTAAGTTGCCAGAAGCCCCTGGAGCAAAGGGACAACCCCCCAATCCTGCAATACATGAGTCAAATTTAGTTATGCCCTCTCCCATAGCTGCCTTAACATTTGATAGAGCTAATAAACGCGTATCGTGAAAATGTGCAGAAAAATCTGATGATCCAAAGTCTTTAACTAACCTTCTAAAAAGTTTCTTAACTTGGTCAGGTTTACCTGCTCCTATGGTATCTGCAATAACAACTTCATTTATGCCATAAGAGAGAAATTCCTTAGTTAAATCGTAGACGTATTCTGAACTTACTATACCTTCATAAGGACATTCAAAAGCTACAGATATATAAATTTTTGTTCTTATTTTATCTTTTTTAGCCATATCAATTATTTCTTTAAATTCTAGGATTGTTTCATCGATACTTTTGTTTATGTTTTCTTTATTCATGGATTCAGTTGCACATAAAACTAAACAAACTTCTTTTACTTTGTTGTCTTTTGCTTGTTTATAACCGTAAGTGTTAGGTATAAGAACTGAATAATCACTTTTACTATTTACAAGTTTTTCTAATAAAGTATCTGTATTGTCCATAGCAGGAACAGCTTTAGGGCTTACAAAACTTCCCACTTCTAACGAATTAATTCCTGCTTTTTCTAACGATTGTATAAGCTGGAATCTCTCATCTACATTTAAAATGATATCTATATTTTGAAGACCGTCTCTAGGCCCTACTTCATTAACAAATATCTTTTTCATATTAAATTATTGTCTGTCAGCCAGTTAAAACAAACTTTAGCAGATTCTTTAGACTTTTCAGGTTGACCAAAATAATAATGATTAGCATCTTGTATCCACGCTAACTGTTTCTTTTCATTGCCAATTGCGTTAAATAAATTATGTGTATGTGAAGGTGTAATTCCATCATCTGCTGTATTACCAATTACCAGAGTTGGTACTGATATATTTTTAGCACAATTTATGCCATCTCCTTTGGCATAATCATAACTCCATTGAGACATCCAGCTTCTAAGTGAACAGTATCGTGCCAAGCCTATAGGACTATTATTTACAACTTTTGGATCTCCCAAGAAGCACCAATTTGGTTTCCTCCCATTGGGATCTATAGCAGGATCTAACCATTTGGGATCTGCCATAGTTCTATGTACAACAAAACCAAATTCTCTATCTTTTTCATTATTCTGTTTAAATTCTAGAAGTTTTTCTTGTACCCATGAAGTTATCTTTCTATTTCTTTCTATTTGTGCTTTCCTATAAGTATCTATAAATTCTTCTGAGTAAGCAGGCTGATTAGGGTTATTAGGGTTATAAATATCGAGTTCGGTATCTCTATTTTCCGGTTCATGTTCGTTTGTAACTGATCCATCAATCCACTCAGTAAAAGTTCTATGCCTTGATTCGTGGGCCGCTATTAGCATTATTCCGTCAGCAGGTATAAATTTTTCATCTACTAGGTTTATTGGGTCTCCTGCAGGCGTTTCGGTTATAGACGGATTCTCTGCTTCAGACTGATAAAACAAGGACAAGGAACCTCCCCCACTCCATCCACCTAATACAATCTTTTCATATCCGTAATCTGCCTTTAATGACTTAATACAATTTCCTAAATCTATAAGGACCTTTTCCATAATCAAAGCAGAATCAGTGCCTCTATATCTACTATCACACCAAACAGTGTCTATATCTTGTCTTGCTAGAGAGTTAAGCATTGGTAAATAGCTTCCTCCACCTGTTGGATGCATAAATACCACAGCTGTTTTATTAGTTGATCCTTCAGGTTTTAATAAATGAGCCGTTAAAGCAACGGTACCTATCTCGCCTGCATAGGTATCTTTATAGGAAGAGTTGTCTTTAAAAGCGAATATCAAAGGAAATCTTTGATATTTTACTTGTTCATTCATATTAGGTTTTCTCTCTAAGATCTAGAGCATCACTACCAAATTTATTTAATTTAAGTTTCCTAGTTTCCTTAGTCCATTGATCCAATTCATGATGTGCTTTCTTAGCATCTTCTTCCATTATTTGATCATGGTTATTAGCTCTGCAAGTGAATTCAAGCTGAATACCGTTTGGATCAAAGATATATACAGATGTTACAAATTCGTGATCAATGGTAAAAGAGTCCCACCCAACTGAATTTAGTTGTTCTTTTACTTTATCTAAATCAGACATTGAGTTTACTTGTACTGCAACGTGGCTATCGAATCCATTCATTTCTTTAAAAAAATCAGACGGTGCATTATGTGGATCATCAAAGAAAGCAATATAATTTCCATCAGCCATTTCAAAAAATATATGCATATATTTCATTTCCTTTTCAGTTCCAGAAATGTGATCAAATGACATAGCAGCTGCTAATTTAAGACCTAGTACGTCTTCATAAAACCACCTAGTTTGTTCAGCATCTCTGCATCTATAAGCTACATGATGAACACCTTCTATTTCTACATAATTATTAGACATTTTTCCCCCTTCTTAGAAAATTTTAACTTATTATTCGTTAAAATGACTAACCATCTTTTCAATTATTGCAGGGATCCTAGAAGTAGGAAAATTATGACCCATTCCTTCTATTATCAACTCTTTAGAATTTTTTATTTCTTTAGAAATAGCTAATCCATGATCAACAGGTATCAAAGGGTCCTCTGTACCATGAATAATTAAAGTAGGAATTGATATTTCGTTTAACTTCTCCAATCTATTCGGACTTGATCCAACTGCTGCCATATGACCAGAATCTGGATTATTTCCATGTTTCTCCATAGAGTTAAGTATTTGGATTAGATTCTTCCGTTCTTCTTCTAGAAAATTTGGACCTATTAGGGCCAGGTTAACTACTTCTGAAGACTCTTTAGGTTTATTTTGAAGGTTTAACATAAAAGATTCTTTCATAACCTTTAAATATTCAGGATAAGGACCTGGTAACCCAGCTGTATCAAAGCCAGGTGTTGTCATGATCCCTGTGAGAGTCTTAACTCTTTCTGGATGGTTTAATGAAATAACTTGAGCAATCATACCTCCCATTGATGCACCAACTATATGAGCTTTACTGATCTTTAAATAATCTAATAAAGCTATACCATCTAAAGCCATATCTTCTAAATTATATTCGGAAGGCACACCTCCCATTTTAAATCGTCCTTGCTCATCTAGCATTTGATCAAAAAACCAATTTACTATTGCTTCTTGAATCCTCGTTGGCAAAAATTTAAGAAATTTAATAATACTAGACTCTTCTGCTATCCAAGTTGATTTACCAGTATCTCTATTGTCATATGTGATTACATATAGATTTTGTTTAACTAAACCATCTATCAGTTCTGGGGGCCAACGTTTTAAATTGGAGTTTAATCCCATAATCATCAAAACAGGAGGGTTGGCACTATTGCCATGCCCTTCCCACCAAATATCTATTCCGTTTAATTTAGTTACTTGCCCTGCTCCAAATTGTGACAAGGAAAATATAAATATAGAAAAGAGAATTAAAAGTTTCTTCACGGAAGAATTTTAAATATAGACCTTTTCATTTCATCAGTAGCATACAAATATCCTTCATGGGCTACTAAACCATTAAAAACCATTGAAGGAGGTTGCATGGGTGAAGCAGCTGGACTCCCAGCACTTAATTTAGCAATTATTGATATATTATTGTTAGATATGGATTTAATTTCTCCCGTATCTCCTTCATATACAAATATAGTATCTTCAATTATCGTAATTCCTTCAGGTGAATTAAGTCCTGATACTAGTGTTTCTGTATCTCCAGTAGATGAAACTTCTATAATCTCTCCTCTATTTCGATCTGAAACTAAAAGTCCATTTTTATATGGTATTACATGTGTAGGAGAATCAAATTCATTAGACAAAATTTCTAAACTACCATCTTCACTCAATATAGAAATAGATGAGTTTCCATGTAGAGCAACTGCATAAGAGTCTTTAAACTTTGCGGCTGAAACTGGAATGTCTAATCCTTCAAAACTCTTAATAATATTTCCTGATTCAGGTTCAAGAACTTTAACGGTATTATCTACCCAGCTTACCAAAAGCACATGATCATCTAGTATTGCTGCAGATGTATTTGCACCTAAGGGCGAGGCTCTGAATATATTTCTTAGCACCCATTCTTGATTCTTATCATCAATATTAAATGCCCTTACCGATTGTATATCAGCTACGATAAGACTATCTTTATAAACAGCTAAGCCTCCTGGATGAGAGATACCACCAGGAAGAATTTCTTCAGTCTTATCACCATTAATTTTTAGAATTGAACCGTCAGCATAACTTGAAACAAAAATCTCATCTTTATCGTTAAAAGCAAAGTTATCTAATCCGGTAAGTAAGTTGGCAACAGTTTGTAATTTACCATCTTGTACCTTTAAAACTGTTCCTTCTGCAGTGTCTAATACATGTAACACTCCATTTGAATCAAATTTAACTGCAGCTGGGACATTTAAACCTTTTGCTTCAGTACGCATTTCACCAGTATCCACGTTTAAGCTTACAACTTCATTTTTAAACCACCTGGGTCCGTATAGTCTTCCATCAGGGCCCCAATCCATACCATTTAGACCGCAATAAGGTCCCAATCCTTCCTTTATACTTCTGGGCTCTTTTATTCCCAGAGGGTCTACTTCAAATAAACCATCATCATAGAAGCATTGAGCAACAAATAACCTTCCATCGTCTGAAAATGTTATAGGATTAACTCCTGGTCCAAGATTAGCTGCAATAACTTTATCTCCAAGCGTATTAAAGCCAGCTACTTCACCTGTTAGGATGGTAGTCCAATAAAATTCTCCCTTATCATTAAATGCAATATCATCTGGACCAAAAACTCCTTGTTCTGGTCCATATCTCTTCAGTATAGTTTTAGTTTCAGTATCAACTACAGAGATATCGGAGCCAATAACTGATGTAGCATACAAATAGCCATCAGGGCCGAAATGTATTCCGTTAACACCTGATATCTTTGCCCCATTAGCAAACAATTCGATGGTAGAGTCGTTATTGTTCATGCAGCTTCCTAATAAGGTTAAAGACAATAAGAATATGTAGTATTTCTTCATTTTATAAACCTCTTTTAGTTAAGTCCTGATCTCATAATCAGAATCTATCTGTTTTATTTCTTTTCTTAGAAGAATTAAAGCTATTAAATTTGGCACAGTAGCAATAGGCCCAATAACTGTGGCTATATCCCAAACTATTTTTGTATCTATTATTGAAGCAGTGAAAAAAGCTGCTACATAAACAACCCTATACCAAAAAACCCAACCTTCTCCGAAAAGATGTACGGTTGCTCTATCTCCATAGTAAGACCAAGCTATTACAGTTGAAAAGGCAAATAATAAAAGCCCGATAGCAACTATATATTGCCCAAAATCTCCAAAAATACTCTTAGTAAAAGCTTTTCCAGTAAGATCAGCTCCTAGAAGTAAAGAGTCTCCTCTTAAGGTATAGTCACCAATATTCACTATTTTTCCATCTTGCACTTCTAAAGATCCAGAGAATATAGAATTATCTTCAGATAGATAAACAAGGGTATTTTCAGCTATCGATCTATTATGAAGAAGTGTCACTGTATTTAAATTTATAACTCCATCAACTATCTCAATTGATCCAGTATATTCAATTTCAGAATTATTTCCGTAATAGTAATTCCTTAGTTGAGTTGCATCTCCTTGATTGTCTTCAGAAAATGTTCCATCCACAAAAACCATAGCACTAGCTTCAAATTTATTCTCAAATTTTTGATTCCATACCCCTGATGACAATATAACTAGTCCTGTAAGAGTGCATATAATTATCGTATCTATAAAAGGCTCGAGAATAGAAACCATGCCCTCTTCTATAGGGTTTTCAGTTTTCGATGAAGCATGCGCTATAGGTGCAGAACCTTGACCTGCTTCATTAGAATACAAGCCTCTGTTCACCCCTCTTGTTAATGCTGCAGCTACACTAGCTCCAAGGAACCCTCCAACTGCAGCAGTCGGAGTAAAGATATGGATAAATATGGATTGAAAAGAAGGAATAATATTTTCGTAATTACTAATAATTACTGCCAATCCTCCAACTATGTACCAGAAAGCCATAAAAGGAACTAATTTACTTGCTATCTGAGCTATTCTTTTGATACCTCCAATAATTACTAACCAAACAAGAACAGAAAGAACAAGTCCAGTTACTATCTTGGGTATATTAAAAGTATCAAGCAAAACAACAGAAATACTGCTAATCTGAGGCATGTTGCCTGTTCCTAAGCACATCATTAATAGGCAGACTGAAAAAACAACTGCCAACCATTTCATGTTTAATCCATTTTCTATGTAATACATAGGCCCGCCAGACATACTTCCATCTGGTAACTTTTCTCTATATTTATGAGAAAGAGTAACTTCTACAAACTTGGTAGTCATGCCCAAGAAAGCAGTTACCCACATCCAAAATATAGCGGCTGGTCCGCCTAAAAAGATTGCAAGGGCCACACCTCCAATATTTCCAGTTCCTACCGTTCCTGATAACGCGGTGGTTAAAGCTTGAAAAGGAGTTGTATCACCCTCTGTGTCTTCTTTTACATATTTACCTGAAAGTATTCTCCAACCATGTCTAAAGTACTTCAGTTGGGGAAAGCCTAGGTAGATGGTAAAAAAGATACCGGTTCCAATTAAAAAAGCTGGAAACCAGTACTGATCAACAAGCCAGTATGTTAGAAAGTCTAAAATGCCTGTAAATGTTTCCATTATGAAAGATGAGCATCTAATTCGGTAAAGCCACCAATGTACTCACCATCCATTGTTATTTGAGGAAAAGTTCTGGCATTTGGAAATTGCTCTAATAACTCTTCTCTTGTGTAATCTACATCTAGCATTAGCTTTTTATATTCTAAGTTTTTAAGTTCACAGAGATTAACTGCCTTATCACAAAAAATACAATTAGGTTTCGACCAAATTTTTATCATAATTCTTTCTATAAATTAATTTACTTTTTAATTGATACTTATCATACTTCAAGACTATTAAAATTTTTATAAATATCTAAAAAAATTGGAATTACTACAATCTAATTCTGGACATTACTACTACAGCGAAGGGCGAGGAAATCCAATTGTCTTTTTGCATGGGTTTCCTGACTGCCCAGAAAATTATAAAAATCAATTATCTTTTTTTGCTTCTAAAGGGTATCAAGCTTTCGTTCCGTATATGCCTGGCTATCATCCTGAAGATAAAGATTTAGATACATATCAATCTGTACGCGTAGCCGAAGAGGTAATTGGTTTTATAGAAAGTGTAACCGATCAACCTATTATTTTAGTTGGACATGACTGGGGTTCTAGTGTCTCTTACGCTATTGCTGGTATAAGACCTGATTTAATAGAAAGGCTAATTTCCATTTCCGTACCTCATGGATTAAGTGTAGGAACAGCTTTTCTAAGTGATGCCGAACAACAAAGAAAGTCTTGGTACATGTTTTTCTTTCAATTAGAAATTGCTGATATTGCTGTTCCTTTTAATAATTTTAATTTTATTGAAAGACTTTGGGTAGACTGGTCACCAAATTGGCCTGAATATAAAGAATATACAAATACAACAATAGAGGTACTTTCTAAAGGTTCAGTTTTATCAAAGGCTTTAGCCTATTATCGATGCACTTTTAAACCAGAATTACAAACCGATAGAATTAATAAATTAGCCGAATCTCTGTTGGCAGATAAAATTTCTATGCCATCCTTGTATCTGCATGGAGAAAATGATGGTTGCATAGGACACTATCTATCTGAAGGGATGGAAAATTTCTTTGAAGATCTAACTATAGAAATACTTCCAGATTGTGGTCACTTTTTGCATTTAGAAAAAAAAGAACTAACAAACAACCTAATATTAGAATTCATAAGTTAGAAACACCCAGACCTCTTTCCCAAGCTATAAATAAAGACTGTAATTGATATTCTTTTCTAAGATTAGTATCACCACTAAATAAATTCCAAATTTCATTAGTTTTGTTTAATAGTTCATGTAAATTATAGATATCTGAATTTTCACCTAAATAACGAGAAATATTTTCACTATCACTTAACACTTGGACATTTAAGTTAGCAGATTCATGTTTAATAGCATCAACAAGAATATAAGACATCCATTCTATTTTTAAAGGAAGAGTCTCCAATTCTTTACTCCATTGTTCAGATATATTAACTATATTTTTTCCTGACTTAATAATGCCTGATATATCTTTTATAAATCTCGATCTAAGATCTACAAGATTTAGATCTAATAAATCTCTAGCAATTAAAGGTCTGTTATCAGATAAATCTATAGCTAGTTCAATATTTTCAGAATAAGATTCAGACAACCAATTATGGCATTCATTGTAAGTAGGAGTTTTGATCTCTATCTCTATGGACCTACTTCTTATGGTTGCAGGAATTTGATGAATAAAATTAGAGGACATTATAAAAAATGTATCTTTAGGAGGTTCTTCTAAAATTTTTAAAATAGAGTCAGAAGCGTCACGTGACATAGATTCTATGTTAGATATAGAAATAACTTTATTTTTTCCCAAAAAAGAAGATTCATATATAGTATTTCTTAAATTCAAAATTTGAGATATGGAGATATTTTTTTTACCCTCTTCTAGTTGGATACTATGCAAATCTGGATGGTTATTACTTGAAATTAATGTGCAATTCTTACATTGATTACACGATACTAAATTAGAGCTCTCGCATAATATGGCGTTGCTAATACTAGTAATCAAATTTTCTTTTCCTAAACCTTCCCTTCCATACAGTAAATAAGCATGGTGAAGTTTTTCTTTAGACAATGATTCTTTATATTTAGCGAGCCAAATTGGAAGATTATGCATTTAAAAATTCACTAAGATATTTTTCTACCTGCTTAGAAACTAATTTAGTATCCTTTGAACTATCTACAGTCTTTATACGGTGATTATTTGAAGCCAATTCTAAGTAAGAGTCTCTTATTCTTGAATGAAAATCTTTCGGCTCTCTTTCAAATCTATCTAATTCAGATCTTTCTGCAGCTCTTTGTAAGGCAACATCAACTGGTAAGTCAAACAGTAGAGTTAAGTCTGGGGTAGGTAATTTTAATGTAACACTCAAGGAATTAATTAAGTCGGCGTCTAACTGCCTACCTCCTCCTTGGTATGCAATTGTTGAGTCTAAATATCGATCTGAAATAACACAAATACCTTTATTTAAATTAGGGTTTATTAGATTATCAACATGATCTTTTCTATCAGCCATCATAAGCAACATTTCAACTGAGGGTGAAATTGAATGTTCTTTATCTAAAAGTAATTTTCTTAAATGTGATCCAAGGGGGCCGCCACCTGGTTCTCTAGTAATCACATATTCTATTTTTTTTTGATCTAATACACTTTTAATAGATTCCAGATTTGTTGATTTACCAGAACCTTCTATACCTTCTAGGGTGATGAATTTACCTTTCATTTATCTGATACTTTAATACAGCTTGATTATGTTCTTCTAGAGTTTTAGAAAATTTATGAAAACCGTTATTCATAGAAACAAAATATAGATACTCAGATTGCTTCGGATTTAGTGCAGCTTCTATAGAACTAAGACTTACTAACCCTATAGGTCCAGGAGGTAGTCCTTTGTACTTGTATGTATTATATGGATTATCAATCCTTAGATGTGACCTTTTTAAATTACCATCAAATTTTGATCCTAAAGCAAAGATGACTGTAGGATCTGATTGGAGCTTCATTTTCTTTCTAAGACGATTTACAAAAACTCCTGCAATCATTTCCTTCTCCAAACCTTCTTTCTCTATTATCGATGCAAGAATAATGGCTTCAATCAATGAAGAATAAGGCAGATCTTCTTGTCTCGAATTCCAAAGATCTATGTAAACAGTTTGTTGTTTATCAAAAGCTCTTTTTAATAAAGAAGAAAATAAATCACCTTTTTGATAATAGAAAGTATCTGGAAATAATAAACCTTCCGGCTGACCAACAATATTAAGTTTTAGTTTAAATTTATCTAAATCACCATTTATGTCATCCACAATCCCTTCACTGTTACCTAGCTTAAGTATTTCTCTAGTTGTCATACCCTCCAGCAGTTGAAGTTTTCTAAAAAATGTGTCTCCTTTTATAAATTTTTTTTGTAGTGTAAATATAGATTCACTCTTCGAAAGTAAATATTCACCAGCCTTAATTTTTCGGTCTATGTTGTAAATTTTTGCATTTAGTATGAAAAAAAAATGATTCAAAATAAGATCTCTTTTCTTTAATTCATTAGCTATCACCTGAAGTGAATTTCCTTGTTTGATTTCAAATATAAGATTTTCTTGCAAATAAATTCTGTGATTAGTAATTACTATAAAAAAAGTCAGTACAGCGGAGATAAGAAGAAATGTATTTCTTAGATTGAACACACCTTATTCTACATCACAAAAGATCAAAGATGCATTTGTTCCTCCGAAGCCAAATGAATTCGATAACGAATAGCTGATATTTCTTTGAGTTGCTTGATTAGCAGAATAATTAAGATCACATCTCTCACTTGGATCTTCTAAATTTATGGTCGGTGGGCAAATATTATCTCTAATAGCCAATATAGAAAATATGGCTTCAATGGCTCCTGCTGCTCCTAAAAGATGGCCAGTCATTGATTTAGTAGAACTAACTATCAGGTTTTGAGCAGAATCTTTAAAAACTGATTTAATAGCTAAAGTCTCAGCTATATCTCCAGCTGGAGTTGATGTTCCATGGGCATTTATGTAATCAATCTTTGTTCGGTTTAGATTTGCGTCTAATAAAGCATTGCTCATTGCAAGAGCTGCCCCTTCACCTTCTTCAGGAGGTGCAGTTATATGAAAAGCATCTGCGCTCATTCCAAATCCTATTATTTCAGCATACATATTTGCACCTCTTGTTTTAGCGTGTTCGTATTCTTCTAGCATTAAACAACCTGCGCCTTCTCCCAATACAAAACCGTCCCTACTTTTATCCCAAGGCCTGCTTGCAGATTGAGGATTTTCATTGTTTGTTGATAGTGCTTTCGCTGCATTAAATCCAGACATTCCTAATGGAGTTGTTGCCATCTCTGCACCTCCAGTTAACATCATATCTGCATCACCATAGGATATTGACCTGAAAGAATAACCAATAGAATGACTTGCACTAGAACAAGCGCTTGCTATTGATATATTAGGTCCTTTAAATCCAAATCTTAGAGAAGCGTACCCAGACACCATATTTGAGATAGCGCCTGGAACGAAAAAGGGTGAAATTTTTTTAGGCCCTTTATTATGTAAAGTAATTTTGTTGTCTTCAATTGTTCCTAAGCCACCAATACCAGACCCTATTGAAACTCCTATTCTGTTCAAGTCTTCTTTCTCAAGATTTAATCCAGAGTCTTTAATGCACTCATCAGATGAAATTAATCCAAATTGTATAAATTCATCGACTCTTCTTATATCTTTTTTGTCTAAATAGTTTTCAGGATCATAATTTACAGTTGCAGCAAATTTTGTTTCAAATCCTTCAGTATCAAATTTAGTAATATCAGCAACACCACTAGTTCCTTTAAGAATATTTTTCCACGAATCGGAAACAGAATTTCCTACAGGCGATAACATGCCTAATCCGGTAATAACTACCCTTCGTTTTGACATAATGGGGCCTACTAAGATTTAAAATCTAAGAATTGCTATTTATATAATCAACAGCGTTTTTTACGGTTTGAATAGCTTCTGCTTCTTCATCAGGAATTTCTATCTCAAATTCTTCTTCAAAAGCCATAACTAGTTCAACAGTATCTAATGAATCTGCACCTAGATCATCTATAAATGACGCCTCTAACTTTACTTCTTCTGCAGAAACACCAAGTTGTTCACAAACAATTTTTTGTACTTTTTCTTCAATACTCATAATTTTCTCCTGGCTAAATCAAAATTAAGTCAAACTAATTATAGAAATTGCATTTTACTAGCTTTCTAAAAATTTTCATTATTTATGAATACAATTTGAATGTAATGTCAAATATTTACATATATAAACCGCCATTAACATGAATAATTTGTCCAGTTATATAAGAAGCTTCTTCTGAACAAAGAAAAGATGCTAAATGAGCTATTTCGTCAGGCTTACCAAATCTTCCTAAGGGTATCTCTTTTATTAATTCATCTTTATTTACTCCATCACTTTGTTGAGTCATATCAGTATCAATGAAACCTGGTGCAATTGAATTAACGGTAATGTTTCTTTTTCCAACTTCTCTGGCAAGCGATTTTGTAAAAGCCTCTACACCTGCTTTTGCTGCAGAGTAATTTGATTGACCTCGATTTCCAATAGAAGCAGAAGTGGAAGTTATATTTATAATCCTTCCCCATTTTAATTTAAGCATCATCTTTAATACTTTTTTTGATAAATAATAGGTGCCATTTAAGTTTACATTCATTATGTCTTGCCATTCGTCTTCAGACATTCTTAAAACAATGTTGTCCCTAGTTATTCCAGCGTTGTTTACCAAAATAGAAATTTGAATCTTTTTACTTTCAACTTCTTCCCAAAGTTGTTCCTTAGAATCAAAAGAATTTAGATCTAATACTAACCCTTCTATTCCTTGATTTTCTAATTTAGATGCACCAGCTTGCGAAGTGGCGGTTCCTAATACACGGTAACCTTCATTCTTTAGATGCAAAGCAATTGCATTTCCAATACCTCTACTGGCGCCAGTTATCAAAGCTGTTTTCATATAATTTTTTCTTTATCTAGGAACGACTCATAACTATCTAAAGAGATAATTTCTGTATCTTTAAGAGTTCTTTTCATTAAACCTGATAACACTTTACCAGGACCGCATTCTATGCATTTATTAAGTGTTAATTTATTAAAAGAATCCATTATATCAGTCCACCTTACAGGGCTATATATTTGAGAGATTAAGTTCTCAGAAATTTTTGTAAGACTACTGTTAATTGAAGCATCTACATTTTGTACAACGTCACAAATAGGTTTTTGCATATGTATAGAATTTAGAACTTCTTTAAATTTTTCGGAAGCAGGTTTCATTAATTCACAATGAGCAGGTACGCTCATAGGTAACAACAGTGCTCTTTTTGCTCCCGCTTCAGTACACCTTTGTATTGCAATATCAACTGCTTTTTTAGTACCGGAGATTACTATTTGGTTTGAAGAGTTAATATTAGCTAATTGTACTAACAGGCCTTCTTTGGTAATAGATAAACATATAGAATTTAAATTTTCATAATTAAGACCAATAATAGCTGCTATAGCTCCTTCATCATTTGGAACTGCTTCTTGCATGAATTTTGCTCTTGAAGAAACTAATATTAATCCATCTTCGAAAGTTAAGGTTCCAGCTGCTATTAAAGCTGAAAATTCTCCTAAAGAATGTCCAGCCATAACTGTCACTTCTTTGGCTTGAATTTCTAAGCATTCCCAAATTGCATTGTTAGCAGTCAGCATTAAGGGTTGGGTTATCTCTGTAGCAGATAAATCTTCAGAGGTTCCGTTTAAAATGAGATCTTTAAAATTTAGTCCCAATACATCTTTAGATTTATCAAAGACATAATTAAATTTTTTTTCCTGAGAAAAATAATTCTCCAGCATTCCAATAGACTGAGATCCTTGTCCTGGAAAGACAAAAGCAACTCCTCGGGACATAATATTATTCTTCTAGAGGTTCTTCGGGTTGTTTTACTTCTACAATTTGCTTACCTCTGTAAAAGCCATCTGAAGTCATTTGATGCCTTAAGTGCCTTTCTCCTGTCACCGGATCGGTTGATAGTGTAGGATTGGACAAAGATTGGTGTGCTCTCTTCTGAAGTTTTTTAGATTTAGATTTTTTACTCTTTTGTACTGCCATAACGTTGCTCCGGCGCGGATTTTAGATGAACTAATCGATCAAGTCTCTAATTTTTTTAAAAGGAAGGTTTTTTTCTGCTTTTTCTAAAGACTTAATTTCAAGACAATTTTCATCACATTTAACAATATTTGGATAATTTAAGGATACCTCTTCTTGAATTAACTGCTTAATATCGAAGTACTCTAAGTTCTGATAATGTGTTTGATCTTGGTTTGAATCATCGTCCATCATTACACTTTTATCCTTTATTACTAAATTACTAAAAAAACTTAGATTTACTTGTATCTCTTTTAAACAGGACTGACAGTTGTCAATAAAAACTGAATTGATGGAACCCTCACAACGGAACAATTCTTTAGAAATTAAGGTAATTACAATTTTTCCAGAAATTGAATCTTTAATACGACCTATATTTTGTAAATCAATATCTTCATAAATTAAATTCATTTTTATTGGAAACGAACCTTCTTTTAAATTGATTGTTTTTATATCTTTAGACATATTTACTAAACACTTCCGGAACTGGTGCTGATTGTTCTATATCTAAATTCTTAAAATTTATTGATTCGGCATGTAATAGCATCCTCTTCAAACCTTTAGATTGAAGTTCTTTATTATATGCAGCATCACCGTATTTTAGATCTCCTAAAATAGGATAACCTTTATGACTTGAATGTACTCTTATCTGATGTGTTCTACCAGTGATTATCTTAGCCCTAATTAAGCTATTGGATTTTCCAGAACTTAATAATTTAAATTCAGTTTGAGAGATCTTTCCTTTCTCGTTTGTTTTAACAACTCTTTTCCCAGATTTAAGAGTCTCTTTTTTTATATTTAATATAATCTTTTGTAAATCTTTAGGCCATTTTCCTTTAACTACAGCTGTATAGTTTTTATCTACATGCTTCTTTCTGATCTCTTGATGAAATTCTCTTAAGATGCTTTTCTTAAGTGCGATTACTAAACATCCTGAAGTGTCTTTATCAATTCTGTGCACAAGCTGTGCATCACTATACCTTTTATCTAACTGTCTTATAGTTTCTATTAAACCTAAAGATATCCCACTACCTCCGTGACAAGCAAGTCCAACTGGCTTATTTACAATTATAAAACCCCTCTCCTTTCTTAGAATTGATCGCTCTATCCTATCTTTATTTAATTCTGAAGATTTTTTATTTACCTTTGGTTTAGTTGTATAAGGCGGAATTCTAATAACATCATCTGTTTTCAATCTGTAGCTAGGTTTACAGCGTGATTTATTAACCCTAACTTCACCTTTTCTAATAATCGAATAAATCTTAGCTCTAGGTAAACCTTTTAATTTAGATATAAGGCAATTATCTAACCTAACACCTTCATATTCAGAACTTACTTTGTAAGTTGAAACTTGGTGAAAATTCTGTTTCATGGCTGTAAATCTTTAATATAAGGGGATTTTATGGTATTTTAGCTTTGTAAATGCGCATTTTTAAATAAAAAGTAGGACGCATAAAGAATTTAAATAGAAAAAGCAGTAAAGAGTAAAGCTCTAAAAGAACATTAGCTACGTAGGTGTGGCAAAAATTTTAAAATAATTCACCTACCTTTCAAAATATATTCAATCTATAAAGCGCTTGCTATCTGCTTTCCTTAAAAAGGGGAAAAAATGAAGAGAATGTTAATTAACGCTACTCAGCCGGAAGAGTTGAGGGTAGCCTTAGTGGATGGTCAAAGTATATATGATTTTGATATTGAACAATCAGGACAAGAAAGAAAGAAATCTAACATATATAAGGCTAGAGTATCTCGAATTGAACAGAGTCTAGAAGCTGCATTTATAGACTTTGGTTCAGAGAGGCATGGTTTTTTACCTGTAAAAGAAATAGCACCTAGTTTTTTAAAAAAAACAAATGGTAAAAATTCAATTAATGATTGTTTAACACAAGGCCAAGAAATAATAATTCAGGTAGAAAAGGAAGAAAGAGGAACAAAAGGAGCAGCCTTAAGCACTTTCATATCTTTACCTGGACACTATCTTGTCCTCATGCCTAATAATCCTGAATCTGGAGGAATTTCAAAGAGCATAGAAGGCAAATCTAGAGATGAGATGCGTGAAAAAATGCGATCACTTGAAGTGCCAAAAGGCATGGGAGTAATCTTAAGAACAGCTGGTGAAGGTGTTTCTTTTGAAGAACTAAAATGGGATTTAGATTATCTTCTAAATTTATGGGATGCCATACAAGAAGCTAACCAGTTAAGGAAGGCTCCTTTCTTGATATATAAGGAAAATGATCTCGTATCAAGATCTTTAAGAGATTTTTTAAGAGAAGACATAACCGAAGTCTTAATTGATACTGACGATGCTTATGAGAAGGCCTACGATTTTACTTCAAGATTAATGCCTGATTTTGAGGATAAAATTAAACGTTATGACGAAGCAATACCATTATTTACCAGATATCAAATTGAAGGTCAGATTGAAACTGCCTATCAAAGAGACGTGGAGCTGCAAAGTGGCGGTTCTATAGTAATCGATCAAACGGAGGCGCTAGTTGCTATAGATATAAATTCTGCTAAAGCGACTAGCGGAAGTGATATTGAAGAAACAGCTTTTAATACTAACCTGGAAGCTGCTACAGAAATTGGAAAACAGTTAAGGCTACGAGATATTGGAGGATTAATAGTTATAGACTTCATTGATATGCTATCTCTTAAAAACAAAAGAGCTGTTGAAGATAAGCTCTGGAATGCTTTATCAATTGATAGAGCTAAAGTTCAAGTAGGAAGGATATCAAGATTTGGATTATTAGAGATGTCTAGGCAAAGATTAAGGCCATCTCTTCAAGAAAGATGGACTCAAGACGTGGCTAGTCTTTCTACTGCAGTTCTCAGATTAATTGAAGAAGAAGCCAGTAAAAAGAAAAGTGGAGAAGTTAGAGCTATTGTGTCTTCTGATATGTCTGTATTTCTATTAAATGAAAGAAGAGCAAGAATAAATGAAATTGAAGAAAGAACAGATGTAAGAGTAGTTGTCGTATCTGATCCAACTAGGTCAGATAATCGATTTGAAGTGAACAGGCTAAAGAAAGATGATAAAAAAAATAAAGATAGTGCTAGTTACGAAATTCAAAGCGAAATAGGAAACAATGAGAATACAGAACTTAACTACAAAAAACAGAATTTCGAGAAACCTGCAGTAAGCTTATCTCCTCCTAAAAAACCAAAAAAGAAAGGGGATAACTTT
>CACDOC010000017.1 GCA_902554355.1 uncultured SAR86 cluster bacterium
AGTATCCTTTTCGGAAGTATTACTTGGCGGTCTAGCACCAGATGGTGGCTTATACATGCCAACTAATGTCCCGAAATTTTCTATCCAAGAGATTAATAGTTTTAAAGATCTACAATTCCATGAGTTAGCAACTGAAATACTTTTTCCTTTTGTTGAGGGCGATATAGAGAAGTCAGATTTTAGTAGATTGGTTGAAGAAACTTATAAAGTTTTTGAAGTGGATGACGTTGTAGAGTTAATTGAATTAGAGAACAATCGTCAAGTCTTAGAACTATTCCATGGCCCAACTCTAGCTTTTAAAGACGTAGCAATGCAGCTCTTAGGTTCTTTGCTAAATCATTTTGCCAAAGAACAAGGAAAAAAGATCGCCGTTTTAGGAGCAACCTCTGGAGATACTGGCGCTGCTGCAATCTCTGCGTGTGCGAGACATGCAAATGTAGATGTTTTTATACTTTATCCTCATAACAAGGTTACCGACATACAAAGAAGACAGATGACCACTACCGGATCTACAAATGTTTACCCTTTAGCCATTCAAAGTGATTTTGATGGTTGCCAATCTATTGTTAAGGAAATTTTCTTAGATAAAGACTTTCGTATTGATAGCACGAAGTTTATCGCAGCTAATTCTATCAATTGGGCAAGATGTATGACTCAATCGGTTTATTTCTTTTGGGCCTATTTAAAACTAAGGCATTTAGAACAAGATTTAATATTTTCAGTTCCTTCTGGAAATTTTGGACATGCTTACGCTGGATGGACAGCAAAAGAAATGGGACTCCCAATAAAAAAACTAATGATTGCGACTAATAGTAACGATGTTCTGCATAAGTTGTTTTCAGAAAATCATTATGAAAAGAGTTCTGTGGACCAAACCTTAGCACCAAGCATGGACATATCTGTAGCAAGCAACTTTGAGAGACTTTTATATAATTTATATGACGATGACTCAGAAGCTTTATTCTCAATAATGAGTAGTTTTCCAGATAAACCTATCTCTATACCTAAAGAAAAGTGGGACTCAGTGGTTAAATTTTTTTCGAGCAAGAGTTCTTCTGATGAAGAGATAATAGAACAAATTAGAGAAACTTATGAGGAGTCTAACTATTTATTAGACCCTCATACAGCTACAGGAGTTAGAGCTTCAAATGTTTTAGCCAGTAAAGATGATCTAGTTGTGTCCATGGCAACTGCGCATCCATCCAAGTTTGGTGAAGCCATAGATGGAGCTATTCCAGGACACGATTTAAATATTCCAGAAAGATTAAATAATGTCTTTGATCAAGAAGAGTCTTATGAAGTAATATCTGAAGAATATGAAGATGTTAAGCAATTTATCCTTTCGAAAGTAAATTAATTAATTATGATAGAAATTACCTCTTTGAACGAAGACCTGAAAGATCACCTGAAAAGGATAAATGATCTAAGGGGGTATCTTTGACGTCGATAAGAAGTCTTCTAGGCTGGAAGAATTAATTTCTAAACTCAGTGAACCCTCTGCTTGGGATGACCCAAAAGCTGCGCAAGAGCTAAATAAAGAAAAAGTAAACCTAGAAAAGGAATTAGATAAGTTCTTTAAGTTAGAAGAGTCAATTAAGGACTCTATTGAGCTGGCTGAAATAGCTATTGAAGAAGAGGATGACGACGCTTTAGAGGGAATTAGTAAGGAGATATCGGAACAAGAAAATTTATTGCATGAACTAGAATTCATAAGGATGTTTTCTAATAAGATGGATCCTAATAACGCTTTTCTAGATATTCAATCAGGTTCAGGCGGAACTGAGGCCCAAGACTGGGCTGAAATGATCATGAGAATGTATTTAAAATGGGGAGAAGCAAAGAATTTTAATACTGAAGTTATTGAAGTCTCTCCTGGAGAGGTTGCAGGAATCAAAAGTGCAACTATTAAATTTGAAGGAAATTATGCATATGGTTGGTTAAGAACTGAAACGGGAGTACATAGACTAGTTCGAAAATCTCCCTTTGATTCAGGCAGTAGAAGGCATACATCCTTTGCTTCTGTGTTTATTTCTCCTGAAATTGATGAGGAAGTAGAAATCGATATAAACCCTGCGGATTTAAGAATAGATACATACAGGGCAAGTGGAGCAGGGGGTCAACACGTTAATAAAACAGATTCTGCTATTCGAATAACGCATGAACCTTCTGGCGTAGTTGTACAGTGTCAATCTCAAAGATCACAGCATCAAAATAGAGACAAAGCGATGCAGCAACTTCGTGCAAAACTTTACGAAATTGAAATGAATAAGCTTGAAGCTGAAAAACAAAGCCAAGAAGAATCCAAAGCAGATATAGGTTGGGGTAGCCAAATAAGGTCTTATGTATTAGATTCAGCTAGAATAAAAGACTTAAGGACGGGTGTTGAGACCTCTAACTGTTCCGGTGTGTTGGATGGCGACTTAGATCAATTCATTGAAGAGAGCCTTAAGTTAAATATTTAATAACGTATGACAGACAAACCTAACGAAAGTGAATTGCTAGAATTAAGAAAGGCTAAGCTTGATGAGCTTAGATCTTCTGGGAATGCTTTTCCGAATAATTTCAAAAGAGACTCATTAGCCAATGATCTGCACTCTTCTTATGGAGAACTAGAGAATGAAGACTTGGAAAAGAAAAAAGACGTTTTTTCTGTTGCTGGGAGAATTATGCTCCAAAGAATAATGGGCAAAGCAAGTTTTATGACCATTCAAGATATGTCTGGTCAAATACAAGCCTATTTAACTAAAAATGATCTGCCCGAAGGTGTATATAATTCTTTTAAAACTTGGGATCTAGGTGATATTGTCGGCGTTAAAGGTAAGCTTTTTAAAACCAAGACGGGTGAACTGACTATACACGCTAATGAGATAGAACTATTAACTAAGTCTTTGAAGCCTTTACCTGAAAAGCATGCTGGATTGGTTGATACTGAACAAAGGTATAGAAAAAGGTATTTGGATTTAATCACCAATGAAGAAAGTCTAGAAATATTTAAGCAAAGAAGTTTCTTGATTAAAGAGATCAGAAGTTTTTTTGATGACGAAGGATTTATGGAGGTTGAAACTCCGATGATGCATTCCACACTAGGTGGAGCAGCTGCCAAACCTTTTGTTACACATCACAACACACTTGATTTAGATCTGTACTTAAGGATTGCGCCTGAATTGTATTTAAAGAGATTAGTCGTTGGCGGAATAGAAAAGGTTTTTGAAATTAATA
Organism: uncultured SAR86 cluster bacterium; assembly: GCA_902554355.1. Lineage (GTDB taxonomy): Bacteria > Pseudomonadota > Gammaproteobacteria > Magnimaribacterales > Magnimaribacteraceae. The sequence goes on from CACDOC010000017.1 coordinate 3,220, forward strand.
GAAATTTTAGGAATGAAGGCTTATCTACGAAACATAATCCAGAGTTTACTATGTTGGAATATTACACCGCGTACGCTGATTTTGATGACCAAATGTCATTTTTAGAAAAGTTGTTTGCGCATTTAGCCAGTGAATTAAATGGTTCTTCTAAGATTTCAATTGAAGGTAAGAATTATGATTTATCGAAGCCTTTTAAAAGGATTGGGCTGCTTGAATCAGTCGCAACAAAACTTTCTATAGCTGAAGAAGACCTTTCCGACCGAAAGAAACTAGAAGAGTTATCGAAAAAACATAAGATAGAAGACTACAAATCTTATCCGGATGGAAAATTACAATTTGAATTATTTGAGAAGGTTGTTGAAGACGATTTGATTGAGCCAACTTTTATTGTCGATTATCCGGTAGAGGTTTCTCCACTTTCAAGACTTTCTGATGATAAAGAAGGCATAGTGGATAGGTTTGAGCTTTTCATTGGCGGCAACGAGATTGCCAACGGATTTTCTGAGTTAAACGACCCTGAAGATCAAGCAGAAAGATTTAAAGCGCAAGTAGAACAGAAAGCTTCAGGTGATGAAGAGGCCATGGAATACGATGAAGATTACATCGAAGCTCTAGAGTATGGGTTACCTCCTTGCGCAGGAGTGGGTATTGGAATAGATAGGCTTGTAATGTTATTTACCGGAGCAGAGTCTATCCGAGATGTCTTGCTATTCCCTCAAATGAAACCTAAGTCTTAATATTTCTATATACGCCTCTAAGGTATAAATATAAATAATAATTAATAAATATATCTACCATTACCAATATACCTACAATTCCATTTGCTCCTAGTATATTAAGTAAACCGAGAACGTTTTCTACAATACTTAATTGAGAGAAAAATACCTGAGCCCATATTCCAAAATAGATAACAATTAAAGAAGCTAGCCATAAGACAAACCTAACAAAGAAAAACGCCATCAGACAAAAAATAGTTATTTTCTTTGCTAACTGCATTAAACCTTAAAGTAAATCTTTAACAGCTAATTTTTCTTCTTCCAATTCTTGAGTTGTTATTTCTATTCTTGATTTAGCAAATTCATTTAATTCTAAGCCTTGGATAATTTCTACTTTTCCAGGAGCAGTTGTCCTTAGCGGGTATCCAAAAATTAAACCTTCTGGAACCCCATAACTTCCATCACTTGCAATCGCGGCACTGAAAGAATCATTCTCAGGAGTTACATTTTCAACAGCTTTAACGGTATCTATTGCTGCATTAGCCGCAGAGGCTGCAGATGAAGCACCTCTTGCATCGATAACCGCTTTACCTCTTTGTTGAACAAGGGGTAGATATTCGTTTTCAATCCATTTTTCATCATTGATTACTTCCGCAGCGCTGGTTCCATTAATCTTAGCGTTATAGGGATCAGGGTACATAGTAGGACTGTGATTGCCCCAAATTGTCATGTTGGTAACTGAAGTGATATCTGTTTCTGCTTTTAAGGCCAGTTGAGCTTTAGCTCTGTTTGCGTCCAAGGCTGTCATAGCAAACCATTGCTGAGAAGCGTTATTTGCATGTTGCCTCCCTATAAGAGCATTGGTGTTAGCAGGATTTCCCACAACTAATATTTTTGCATCTTTATTGGCCAGTTCCCCAATGGCTGAACCTTGGTCGGTGAATATTCCTCCATTAATCCTTAGCAGATCACTTCTTTCTTCTATTTTCTTTCCATCAACGACTATTCCTCTAGGTATACTGCCGACTAATAGAACCCAATCAGCTCCATCCACGCCTTCTTTTATATCCGCCGTTGCCAACAGAGAACCTGTTTGATCAAATCCACAGTCAATTAGTTCCATTATTGTGCCTTCAAGTTTATCCACTACTTGAGGTATTTCTACCAATCTGAGATTAACTTTGGTATCCGGTCCAAAAGTTTCTCCACTAATTAATCTAGGCAATAAGGAATAAGAAATTTGTCCTGCTCCTCCTGTAACTGCCACATTAATTTCTTTCATTTTTTTCTCCTTTTAATCTGGTTGAAAGATATTTCTTGAATCCTCAAACTTCACCGTTCCCTTAACTTCCAACATCTCATTAGACATCATTTTATTTAAAAGGTCTCCATCTCCTTTCCTGGTATTCGCTAAAAACCTCTTTCCATTTTCTAATAAGCCAATAATTATTGCCTTCGTTGGAGCTTCTCTAGAATTAATTACTGTATACGTCTCTATTGACCCTCGTCCATTAGCTTCTTCCACGAAATTTATATTTGCTGAATTGTCTATTTCCTTTTGCGTAAGAGAAGTATCTGCAACTTGATCCCATTCCCCTTCAAATGGTTTAGAAGAAAATAAACCTAAAGCGTGTTTAGTTAAAAACCATCCGTTAGCATTTAATAAACCGAAACTTCCTTGATCACCTCTTAATTTGTTCATCATGCATGCGATTGAATTAACCACATATGCACTACCAGGACCTCCGTAATAAGGAAGTCCTCCTGTTACAGTTAAATTTCTTTCATCTTCTTCTGGTATACCAATTTCCTTTTTGGCTATCTGTACCGCACTTGGGAAACAAGAATAGAGATCAAAATGACTAACGTCTGATAATTCCTGACCAGATTTACTGAATACTGCTTGGCTGCATTTATTAATTGCAGGAGAAGAATGTAAATTTTCTCTATCAGTAATGTTCCAGACATCATTAAGGGAAGCACCTCCGTACATAAATATCCATTTGGATTCAGGTATGCCTAATTCTCGAGCTTTTTTAGCTGATGTCACTATCAACGCAGCTGATTGATTTACTCTCATGATTGAGTTCATGTATTTTGTGTAAGGAAAACCGACCATTCTGTTTTGGGGAGACACTTCCACTATTTCTTCAGGAGACCTGAAAGTCTTAAACCAAGCGTGTTCATTTTCTGCTGCAACCTTAGAAAATTTGCTAAACAGACTGCCGATATCTTGCATGTGCTCAAGAGCTGACTTGCCTTCACTTTTTCTAATGCTATTAGCAAATAATGGATAAACTGAGGAAGGATCAAAAATTCCATGTTTCATCTCGAATTCACTTCCTAATTCTTTTACGCTTCCTAGGGACTCTGGTTCTCCTCCTGGATCATCTTCCCAGTCCATTTCCGCTCCAGATTTCAATCTAGAAACAAAAGTGTCTAAAGCTTCACCTCCAGTTAAAAGGGCGCAGTTGGACTGTCCATCTTTAATTCGATTACAAAGCTCATTTAGTAATAATTGCGGAGAGTTTCCTCCAGTTGTTGTATAGATTTCATTAGGAACAGAAACACCAAGGGCGTTTCCAATACTGCGCGGCATATTAGGGTAACCCCAAAGCTCAGTTGTTGCTGAATCTCTATTCGGTGTATCTGCCGTAAAGCGAATAACGGAAATGGTATCTAAATGAGCAGTGAGATCATTTTTAGCTTCACAATCAGATATTGCAGCTTTTGTTGCCACAGTAAGAATGTCTAAGTAATTTGGACCATCAAGTCCTTTTCCTCCCAAGTATTGGGAGCATCCTACTAGAACTGGGGTGTTGTCGTTTACATTACTATATGAACTTTCAGCCATATTTTCTTTCTAAAACTTTGCGGCATGAAGTCTAACTTCACTAGAGCAGATGAGCAATAGCCAAGATGCCAAGGCTTTTATAGAGTAAAATGCCATTATGAAATACGACTTTGACACAATCGTAGAAAGAAGACATACGCATAGTACAAAATGGTTAAAGTTTTCTGATCCTAATATTATTCCAATGTGGATAGCTGATATGGATTTTGCTTGCCCTAAAGAAATTACAGATCCTATGCGTGAAAGAGTAGATCAAGGCATATTTGGTTATACGGACACACCAGATGAATTAACCCAAATATTGAAAGACAGGATTAAATTGCGTTCCGGATGGGATATTGAAGAAGATTGGGTTGTTTGGATCCCTGGAGCTGTAGTTGCTCTTAATTTAGCTTGTAGGACAGCTTTGGCACCAGGAGAAATAGTTGTTACACCTTCTCCAATATATGCGCCTTTTGATGACGCTTCTGAAAATATGTCCAGAGGTATGGTAAAAAATTTTTTAGTAGACAATAAAGGAAGAATGGAATTGGACTTTGAAGCAACTGAGGAGCTCTTAAGCAAGGACACTAAAATGCTGTTCTTTTGTAACCCTCATAACCCTGGTGGTACAGTTTTTAATAAAGAAGAAATTCAACAACTAGTCGACATATGCGAAAAACATAATGTAATTATCTGCAGTGATGAAATTCATTGCGATTTAATTCTTCAAGATGAGTTAAAACATTTTCATTTAGCAAGCTTAAATGATTATGCTGAGCAGAATTCCATAACTATCTTGGGTCCTTGTAAGACATTTAATTTAGCAGGATTTCCTTTGGCGGCTTCAATTATCCCTAACAAGGAATTACGAGAAGACTTTATTCGAAACACCAAAGGCATCGTTTCTCATATAGATAATTTAGCTTTTGTTGCTTCTACCGCAGCCTATAAACATGCTGGAGAATGGCATATGGAACTTATTGAATACCTTAAGGAAAATAAAAAGATCCTAATGGAAGGACTGAATGCAGTTGAAGGACTTTCTTTAACTGGCCCTGAAGCAGGGTTCCTGGCCTGGGTTGATTGTAGGGAGACTGGATTAGATACCCCAGGTGATTTTTTTATAAATCATGCTGGAGTAGGCGTTTACGATGGCAGTTGGTTTGGTAGAGAAGGGTACATTAGATTAAATTTTGGATGCCCTAGATCCGTTTTAGAAGAATCCATAGAAAGAATACAAAAAGCTTTTTCACAAAGAAACTAGGTTACTGTAAGATGTTCGCCTAAAAATTACGTAGGAGAGATTATGTCTATTACTTTTAATGATCGTGTAGCTATTGTTACTGGAGCAGGTGGAGGCTTAGGCAGATGCCATGCCCTTGATTTAGCTAAAAGAGGTGCCAAGGTTGTTGTGAATGACTTAGGTGGCAATGTAGATGGCTCAGATGATGGTTCGTTGTCAGCTGCAGAGGCTGTTGTAGAAGAGATAAAAGCTGCAGGTGGAGAGGCCATGGCAAATGGAGCTAGCGTTACTGATAGAGACCAAGTTAATGCTATGGTTGAAGAAGTGATGAGCAAATACGGTCAGATAGATGTTCTTATAAATAATGCAGGAATTTTAAGAGATAAGAGTTTCTCCAAAGTTGAAGATGAAGATTTTAGAATGGTTCTTGAAGTCCATTTAATGGGTAGCGTGAATTGCACGAAAGCTGTTTGGGAAATTATGAAAGAACAAAACTACGGAAGAATTGTCATGACTTCTTCCTCAAGCGGGCTTTACGGAAATTTCGGTCAAACCAATTATGGTGCTGCCAAAATGGGAATTGTGGGTTTAATGAACACTCTTAAATTGGAAGGCGCTAAATACAACGTTAAATGCAATACTTTAGCCCCTTTAGCAGGAACAAGGATGACTGAAAGCTTGATGCCAGGAGAGGTTATTGAGCAGATTAAACCAGACTATGTTACTCCAGCAGTAACCTACATGGCTTCAGAAGATGCTCCTACCGGAGTAATCATAGCAGCAGGCGCCGGCGTATTCGCTAGGGTTATGGTGCACGAAACTAAAGGTGTTTATCTAGGGACTGGCGAAGACATGACAGCCGAAAATATTGAAGCCAATTGGGATCAGATCTCTGATATGACTGATGCTACTTTATGCTATCAAGGCGGTGATCAGTCCATGAAGGTATTTAGTCTTATTCAAGAAAGTGAGAAATAAGAATAAATAAGTCTTTTCTCAGATTTTTAATCATAAGTTCATGCGTTTAAAAGATTGTCACGGATTCAGTGATTTCCGTGAGCTTGCACGAAGACGTCTTCCGAGCCCAATATTTGATTATATTGATGGAGCGGCAGACGATGAAACAACTTATGAACGCAACACAAAGAGTTTTGAAAAATGTGATCTAGTTCCAAACGTTCTCCGTGGAACTGAAGACATAGATATGTCAGTGAACATTATGGGTCAGAAGCTAGAAATGCCCATTTATTGTTCTCCCACAGCCATTCAAAGAGTATTCCATCATGAAGGAGAGAACGCTGTGGCCGCAGCCGCAGATAAATATGGAACATTGTTTGGAATTTCCTCCCTTGGAACTGCCAGTTTGTCTGAAATAAGAGAGCTTTACAACGGACCTCAGTGTTATCAATTCTATTTTCATAAAGACCGTGAACTGAATCGTTCAATGCTTGAAAGTGCTAAAGAGGCAAATGTAGACATCATGATGTTGACGGTTGATACCATTACCGGTGGAAATAGAGAGAGGGATTTAAGAACAGGTTTTTCTATCCCCTTTCAACTTACCTTGGGGGGGATATTCCAGTTTGCCATTAAACCGATGTGGGCCATTAACTACCTTACGCATGAGAAATTTTCATTACCTCAATTAGATGATTACGTGGATATGTCTGATGGACCTATTTCAATAGGTAGATATTTCACAGAAATGCTTGATCCTTGCATGAACTGGGATGATGTTGCAAAGATGGTTGATTATTGGGACGGTGAATTTTGCTTAAAAGGAGTTATGAGTGTAGAAGATGCTCGAAAGGCTGTCGAAATAGGTTGTACGGGAATAGTTATTTCAAATCACGGAGGTAGGCAACTTGACGGAAGTAGATCTTCTTTTGATCAATTGGCTGAGATAGTCGATGCAGTAGGCAATGATATTGATGTAATCATGGACAGTGGAATTCAAAGAGGTAGTCATGTTTTGAAAGCTTTATCTCTTGGAGCTAAAGCCGTTGGAGGCGGTAGATTTTATCTTTATGCTCTAGCTGCAGCAGGTCAGTTAGGAGTAGAGCGCGCTTTAGATTTAATGAGACAAGAAATAGAAAGAGACATGAGATTAATGGGGGTTAGCTCAATATCTGAACTGAGTAGAGCTAATTTACGTTTTAGATAGGAGTTTTTAGTTTAAAAGTTCAAGAACCTTAGTTTCTATTTCTTTTATTACTTGTCTAAACTCATCTTCATCCATGTCCTTAGGGTCGGGTATATCCCACTCAATTCTTTCTTTAGCTCTTATTGTTGGACAAGAATCACCACAACCCATAGAGACCATTTTATCTATTTGGACGTCAGGTAATGCATCAGTATGAATTGATTCGTGCTTGGAAAGGTCATAATTTAGTTCTTTCAATAATTTAATGGCCTTTGGGTTAACTGATCCGGATGGATTTGATCCGGCACTAAATGCTAAAACTTTATTGCTTCCGTGTAGGTTTGCAAATGCCTCAGCAATTTGACTTCTACAAGAATTCTCTACGCATAGAAAAACAATCTTTTTCATAACTCAATCAACAATCATCAGATCCTTGGCAATAATAATTTCGCCATTAAAGTTTCTTTTAACATCTTCTATTATCGAATCCTCATTACTTCCCCAAAAGAGTACATGAGAAAGAACTAGTTTTTTAGGGTTACTTTTTTTAGCCACTATCCCTACATCTATTGAAGAAGTGTGGTGAGCTTTGTGATAGATTTGCCAATCTTTAGTCTTTTTTTGAAAACCTTCTTCGGAATAAACTTCATGAACCAATATGTCAGCGTTTTTTGCTTTTTCAATTAACTTTTCTGAATACGCCGTATCTCCCGAAAAAACAATTTTCTTATCATCTGTTGTGAAAACAAAGCCAAATGAATTTTCTAAATCACCATGGTTAATCTTAAACGCTTCAACCAAAACATTTTTATCTTCATATATTTTTCCTTCAGAGATTTCAGTTACCTCGGTCTTGTAGCCTTTCAAATTCGCAGGTTGAGAACCGTTTATTCTGTAATTTATATCTTGGCTATAAGCTTTTGTTATAAAATCCGCCATGTCTTTTAGACCCTTTGGTCCAAAAAGCTTTAGTGTTTCATTTCTGCCTAACACCCAAGGTGAGAGTATTAAGTCACTTAAACCGGCAGAATGGTCTGAATGAATATGAGTAAGGAAAGCGTAATTAAGATTTTGTATTTCCATGGCTTCTATTTTTCCTCCCCAAGAAGGAGATAAAGCAGAAGCGTTCCTAACTACCCCAGGACCGAAATCAACCAAGTAAGCAGTTCCATTAGTTATAACAGCGTACGAAGATCCATTTCTATCAGGGTCAGGGTTAGGAGTCCCAGATCCTAGAATAGCCAATTGCGTATCTGAGAAGGAATTTAAAGAAAATAGAATCAGTAATAACGGTAGAGTTTTCAATTTCATGCTTTAAATCTATTATAATTACAAAAATTAACCTTTTTCAGAGGAAATGATGAAAAAAATAACATTCTTTTGGTTTCTTATTTTAATAACTAGCTTTTCTGCTTCAGCTAAAGAAGTATTTATTGAACCCAGTAATAATTCACATGAAGAGGTTCAAACGGCTCTTATTGAGCTTTCCCCTGGTGACGTACTGACATTATCGCCAGGTACTTTTGTTTTTGAAGACGGTTTATCTTTAGATGTTGATGAAGTCATTGTAAGAGGCTCAGGAATCGATGAAACAATTCTTGATTTTAAAAACCAAATGTCAGGCGCACAAGGACTGTTAGTTACCTCTGACCGTGTAACTTTGAAAGACTTTGCTGTAACTGACGCAAAAGGGGACGCCATTAAAGTCATTGGAGCTGAAGGGATTAATATGATTAACCTTAAAACTGAATGGACGGGTGGCCCTAAGAGCACCAACGGAGCTTACGGACTATACCCTGTTGAGTCGTCAGACGTATTAATCGATGGGTGTGTAGCTATTGGTGCTTCTGATGCTGGAATTTATGTTGGTCAATCAAAGAACATTATTGTTAGAAACAGTGTTGCGCAATACAACGTAGCCGGAATAGAAATAGAAAATTCATATTATGCTGATGTGTACGATAACTTAGCCTCTCATAATACTGGAGGTATTTTAGTTTTTGATCTTCCTGATCTTCCTCAACAAGGCGGTCATCATGTCAGAGTATTTAGAAACAAAGTAATTGATAACGACACTGACAACTTTGCCCCTGAAGGGAACATAGTTGGAGAAGTTCCTAGAGGTACAGGAATTATTATTCAAGCCAATTCAGATGTTGAAGTTTTTGATAATGACATATCTGGAAACGGAACAGTTAATGTCTCAATTGTTACTTATTCCAATGAAACACAGGATGAAAATTATTATCCACACCCGAGATCAATTCAGATTCATGGGAATAGATTTGGGGAAGGAGGTTTCGATCCAGACATTGGAACCGGAGAACTTGCGGCAATTTTATTTGAGTTATCTGGTGGCAATATGCCTGATATATTTTGGGATGGAATAATACCAACTTCTCAGATCATTTTCGGCCAACCTGATGATGAAAGACTAATTTTGAACAACAACGGGGATGCAACTTTCTTAACCATCAACCCTATTAAATATTTATTACCTTTCTTTGATCCAGTAGAAACTGACATTACTGAATATGAAGGAGAGGTAAGACCGCTAGCAGAAATTACTATAAACAGTTTCTAGACCTAATGAAAAGGGTATTTAGCATTTTTTTTGCTTTCATCTCATTGCATGTACTGGCTGTAAACGATGAACTCATATTAGCTGATGAATTCCCAAATAAACTATCTGATTTTACTTTCTTTAATGACGATTCTGCTCAGGTTCCTGCAGAAGGCGTTATTCCTTATGACTTAATTTCAACTCTTTTTTCTGACTACTCCTATAAGCAAAGATGGGTATATGTACCTAAAAATAAGAAAGCTGAATATAGAGAAGATTGGGTTTTCGATTTCCCAGTTGGTTCTGTTCTTATAAAGACATTTTATTATCTACATGATGAAAGAAATCCAGAGTTAGGAAAAAACCTTTTAGAAACAAGATTATTGATACGTAAAGAAGATCAGTGGCATGCGGTTTCTTACGCTTGGAATGAAGAACAAAATGAAGCTTTTATTAAAAAAGCTGGAAAAACCATTAAAACTTCCTGGATAGATGAATTTGGAGAAGATAGGCAGGTTAGGTATAGAGTTCCAAACAAGAATCAATGCAAAGAATGCCATGCAGCAAATGATTTGATAACTCCAATAGGTCCAAAAGCAAGAAACTTAAATAAAATCTTCAATTATGACGATGGGTCTTTTAATCAACTAACTTATTGGATAAAAAAAGACTTTATCAACTCCGTTCCCTTAAATTTAGAATCACCAGTAGATTGGACCAATGAAGATCTAGATCTAGATAGCAGAGTTAGGTCATATTTAGACATAAATTGCGGTCATTGCCATGCCACAACTGGTGTTGCTAATTCAACCGGTCTGTATCTGCATTTAAACGAAGATAGAGACATGCACTTAGGCATTTATAAGAAACCTGTAGCAACAGGAAGAGGAAGTGGCGGAAACTTGTATTCTTTAGTGCCAGGCAAGCCAGAAGAATCTATAATGCTCTATAGAATGATCTCAAAGGATCCAGGAATCATGATGCCCGAGTCGGGTAGGTCTTTAACGCATAAAGAGGCCATTACAATGATAAGAGATTGGATCAGAGAAATGGAAGACAGATGAGCGATAAAGAAGATTTACTAAATAATCTAAAAATTGATAGAAGTGCTCCTCCGTCTGAAGACCCCATGAGTCCTCAAGTTAGATATGGAATATTAGGAGCTATATCAGTTTTAATAGTATTTGGATGGTTATTCTTTACAGGCGAAGAGCCAGTAGAAGTCTCTACCTTTACGGTTAAAGAAATTAATCAAAATAACGTTTCAACCTCAAGTATTCTTGACGCTTCGGGTTACGTGACTGCAAGAAGAAAAGCTACGGTTTCCTCAAAGATCACGGGTAAGGTTTTAAAAGTTTATATTGAGGAAGGCGATTTGGTCGAAGAAGGCCAGCTTTTAGCTCAATTAGATGATAGTACTTACGTGGCTGAAATGAACTATGCGGAAGCACAATATAAGGAAGCAAAAAGGGTTTTCAATAGAACCAATGAATTGATTGAAGGTCAATTAGCTAGCCAAGCATCTTTGGACGCAGCAAGAGCCAATATGGATGCTTTAGAGGCCCTTTATAACGTCAGGAAACAGCTTGTCTCCGACATGAAAATTAGAGCCCCTTTTGGAGGAGTAGTAGTGTTTAAAGCTGCTCAACCTGGTGAGATGGTATCACCTGTATCTGCAGGAGGTGGTTTTACTAAAACGGGTATTTGTTCAATTGTCGATATGGACTCCCTAGAGGTTGAAGTAGATGTAAATGAGTCATTTATCAATAGAGTGGTACCGGGACAGCCAGCTGTTGCCAATTTAAATGCTTATCCGAAGTGGGACATACCGGCAAATGTAATTGCAATTATTCCTACAGCAGACCGAAATAAAGCCACAGTTAAAGTAAGAATAGGATTAATTGAAAAGGATGAACGTGTTTTACCCGATATGGGCGCAAGAGTCTCTTTCTTACGAAAAGTTGAAGAAACTGAGAATCCCATTAAAAAAGAAGGAGTCATGGTACCCCTAAATGCTGTGGGAGAGATGGACGGCACTACCTATGTGCTTATAGTGTCCAATGGAAAAGTAAAGATTAACGAAGTCGAGGTCGCAGAAGAAACTAGTAATTACGCTAGAATAACTTCAGGACTATCTTCCGGTTCGAAAGTAGTGGCAAGGTTTGATTACGAATTAGAAAATAATCAGAAAGTGACAATAAATTAAAGGAGTTAGGTATGAGTAATCTCATTGAAGTTCAGTCAGTCAATAAAACATATAAAAGAGGGGAAGAAACCTTAGTTGTTTTAGACGGTTTAAGTCTTGAAGTCGAAAAAGGTGATTTTTTAGCTTTAATGGGTCCTTCAGGTTCAGGTAAATCAACTTTATTAAATTTGATTGGGGGACTTGATACACCAACATCTGGTCAGATAGTTGTTAATGAACAGCATTTAGAGACCATGAACGCGTCTGCTTTAAGTACATGGAGAGCTAATAATGTTGGTTTTATATTCCAGTTTTACAACCTTCTTCCTGTTTTAACCGCTCATAAGAATGTAGAAATTCCACTTTTATTGACTGGTTTATCTGGTTCCCAAAGAAAAGAACACGTTTCTACTGCTCTTAATGTGGTTGGCTTGTCCGATAGAGGAGGTCACAAGCCGAACGAACTTTCTGGAGGGCAACAACAAAGAGTTGCTATAGCGAGAGCGCTTGTTTCAGACCCTGATATATTGGTTTGTGACGAGCCAACTGGAGATTTAGACAGGAATACCGCTACTGAAATTTTAGATCTACTCCAAATACTCAACAGGGATCATGGAAAAACTATTCTTATGGTAACTCACGATCCTGTTGCGGCCGATTCAGCTAAAAGAACACTTCATTTAGATAAAGGAAAGCTTACTCACTAATGTATTGGACCCTGGTCAAGATCGGGCTTATAAGGAAAAGGTTAAGAACTTTTCTGACGATAATGTCTATGTTCATTGCTTTTTGGTTATACGGGACATTAAACACCTTTGCGGCGGTATTTACTGGAGGTATAGATGGGCTTAGTGATGAAAATATTATGGTTATGCCTAGATACGATATGTTCGGGAAGCTACCTCTTTCTCATGCATCTTTTATTGAAGAAATTGAAGGCGTTGAACAAGTTATGTTCATGGATTTTTTAATGTCTGATTCAATAGAGAGCATGATGGATGGTGTAGTTTATGCAGTCAGTCCAAATTTTTTTGAGGTATACGATCGTTTTGTAACCGATGACGAAGCTCTTGCTGAAATGATTAGAAATCCAAATGCAACCATAGTGGGTAAACTAATGGCCGAGACCAAAGGATTAGAAATTGGAGATATCTTAGCCATAAAATCCAATTCATTGAATTCTGATGGAACATACAATTGGTCTTTTCAAGTTGTAGGATTTTATACCGCTAAGCAAATAAAAGGCGATGAGATGGGGGCCGTTATTAATTGGGATAGTTTTGACGAAACAAGGTTGAATCAAAAGGGAACAATTGGTTACATTGTAGCTAAGGCTTCTGATCCTTCTTTAGCTAATGAAATTGGCGACATTATTGATGAAAGGTATATGAATTCAGCTTATGCAACAAGAAGTGGTCCAGAATCGGCAATAGCAGTTGAAATGGCTGGAGAAATAGCAGACATTGAATTAATCGTTAACGCAATTATGTTGTCAGTGTTTTTTACGATCTTACTGGTCTCAGGAAATACTATGGCACAGTCCATCAGAGAAAGAACTAACGATATTGGGGTCTTAAAGTGTTTAGGTTATAAAGATAAGACTATTTTCTTTTCCGTTGTTTTAGAGGCGATATTTATCTGTTTTGCTGCCGTTATTAGTGGCTTACTTTTTACTTTGATCTTAATCCCAGTAATTGAAGTAGCCAGTGGAGGTTTGATGGAAGATGCTATATCTATGTCATCTTCAACAGTTTTTGGAGCTTCTTTAGCAGGTTTAATAATTGCCTTTATGGCAGCGGCAGTTCCAGCATATCAATCACTTAGGTTAAAGGTAGTAGATGCCTTGAGAGAGGGTTAGTCATGAAGTACTGGACAATTGTAAAAGCTGCATTAACCCGAAAAAAGATTAGGACTTTTATGACAGTCGCTTCTATTGCGACTGCTTTCTTATTATTTTCTTTGGGAAGGTCAGTAGCAGTAGCATTTACCAGCGAAGTTGATTACGCAGGTAAGGATAGACTGATAGTTTCTTCTAAGCTTTCATTTACTCAAGCCATGCCCATGGCCTACGCCAATAGAATAGAAGCATTGGAAGGTGTTAACCAGGTTGCTTGGCGCCAATGGTTTGGCGGAACTTACATTGATAGATCAAATTTCTTCCCAAAATGGCCTGTGCCCGAAAGTTATTTTGATGTTTTTCCAGAATATATAATTAGCGAAGGTGGCAGAGAAGCTTTTTCTCAGAATGTACAAGGAATGATAGCTGGCGCTGATTTGGCAGAGAAATACGGATGGAAAATTGGAGATAGGATTCCAATTATTGGAGACATCTGGGTTAAAAGTGATAACTCAAATAACTGGGAATTTGATTTAGTAGGAACATTTACCCATGCAAACGGCGGAGAACAAGATGAAGCTTATATTAATTGGAAATATTTTGATGAAGCTAGAGCTTTTGAAAAAGGACTAGTAGGGCAATTTGCTGTTAAGATCAGAGATCCCAGTCAAGCTGAAGCTATTGCTAAAGATATCGATGCTTTATTTGCGAACTCACCCGATGAAACTAAAACTTCAACTGAAGAAGCTTTTAGTAGGATGTTTGCTGAGCAAGTAGGTGATATAGGGTTTATTATTAATTCTGTTTTAGCTGCTTCTTTCTTTACCATTCTTTTGTTAACTGGAAACACAATGAGCCAAGCAGTCCGAGAAAGGACAAATGAATTGGGCGTACTTAAATCGATAGGTTACTCGGATAAGTTAATAATGATATTTGTTTTAATGGAATCCATATACCTGTGTTTGATAGGAGCTCTTATAGGAGTATTGGTGGCTTATAGCATATTCCCATTATTTTCTGGTGTTGCTTTAGGGTTTGCAGGGCAGATAGAGTTTTCATTTTCAATAGTTTTAAGCGCCATAGTTTTGGCTTTATTAACAGCTACCATTTCTGGATTGTTACCAGCGTATTCAGCCATGAGATTGAACGTAGTAGATGCTTTGAGGAAAAATTAATATGAGTTTTATCAGACAAGTCCTTTCGATAACAAGAATGAATTTACAGAGTGTAATTGAACGCTCTGGAGCTTCTATAGTAATTATTGTTGGTATAGCCGGATCGGTAGCGGTAATGGTTTCTTTATTAGCTATGGGAGAAGGGTTAAGTTCAACTATCTCAAACACCGGACAAGAAGATAGAGTTATTATTTTAAGAGATGGTTCTAATTCTGAACTAAGCAGCGGATTAGGCATGCAAGAAGTAGACATTATTCTTAATTCACCAGGCGTAAAGGAAGAAAATGGGGATCCGCTAGTAGCTGGTGAGATTTATGCCATTATTGATTTAAAGAAAAAAGGTGCTGAGTCAACATCTAATCTACCATTTAGAGGAGTGCAGCCATCCAGTTTTAGAATTCGACCTGAACTAGAGATCATAGATGGAAGAAACTTTAATACAGGTACAGCTGAGGTCATCATCGGTAAAGGTGCTTACGATCAATACGATGGGGTAGAAATAGGAGATCAAATAAAAGTAAGAGATGGTTTTGTAACTGTAGTGGGTATTTTCAGCACTGGTGGAGATGTTCATGAATCGGAGATTTGGGGAGATTTACCTATTACTCAAAATATTTTTAGGAGAGAAGGAAGTGTTTCTAGCGCCATTGTTAGATTAGAGAGTAAAGACACATTTGATGATCTCGGCATTTATATAGAGAATTATCCTAGTTTAGAATTAAGGGTTCTTACTGAATTAGATTTCTTTGATAGCCAAGCTTCGGGTTCTGAATTAATAAAGATTTTTGGACAAGTAGTAGGCTACATAATGGCGGTAGGTGCCATATTTGCTGCCCTCAACACAATGTACAGTGCTGTCTCTACCAGGTTAGTAGAGATAGGTACGTTAAGAGCTCTAGGTTTTAAAGGATCTACTGTGCTAGTTTCTTTGATGATCGAAGCAATGATATTAGCTACCATTGGAGGATTATTAGGAGCGTCAATAGCTTATGTTCTTTTTAACGGATACACAGTTTCAACTCTTGCTGGAGGCTCGTTTACCCAAACAGCGTTTGCTTTTGCAGTCACGGGGGATGTAGTTCAACAGGGTATGAGTTTAGCCCTTACAGTAGGTCTTATTGGCGGTGTTTTTCCAGCTTTCAATGCAGCCAGAAGAGATATTACCCAAGCCTTAAGATCTATTTAAGATTTAACTCTTTTTTGCTTAATAGAAGGCCATTGTTGTCTGCGTATACATAATCACCTGATTGAAAGGTAAGTCCTCCAAAAGATACGTCCACTCCAACTTCGCCCTGGTTTTTCTTTTCGCTTCTAACTGGCATAGTGCCTAAGGCTTGAACTCCTATATCTAGAGTTCCAATAATATTTACATCTCTTATATATCCATTAATAACAACACCACTCCAATTATTCTTTACTCCTGCTTCAGCAATCAAATCTCCCAGTAATGCAACTGTATTTATTGCATTAGCATCTACAATCAAAACTTTGCCATTGCCCTCTGAATTAAGAAGTTCTTTGACGAAAGAATTATCATCAGGGCAACGGAGCGTTTCAATTTGACCATAAAAGCATTTCCTCCCGCCTAGATTCGAAAGAATAGGTTCTAAGGCTAAAGCCTCAGGGTTTTCATCTGATAAATCTGGCGTAGTGAAATCCATTTCAATTATGCTGTTGCTTGTAGACTTTGTTCTCCTCTTATTAGAGATCCTGGCATTGCTCCTGTGGCTTCATCATCTTTAAAAGTAACTATTCCGCTTTTAATAGTCGCTTTATAACCCGAAGCCTTTTGGATAATTCTTCTGCTTCCAGTAGGCAAATCATGAACCATCTCTGGTTTAAAAACACATAAATTATCATAATCAATGATATTTAAATCCGCTAAGTAGCCTTCTTTAATTTGACCTCTATCCATTAAGCCAAAAGTCTCAGCAGTTTCTTTTGTCTGTTTTCTTACAACATACTCAAGAGGTATTTTTTCTCCCTTTTCTCTATTTTTCCTCCAAA
>CACDOC010000018.1 GCA_902554355.1 uncultured SAR86 cluster bacterium
GTTAAAGGAATGGCTTCCTCTGGAGATGGAACAGTTGGTCAAAATACAATAGACGCAGCCATACACAGACAAAGAGTTCACCAAAGAGCTACTTCTGGAAAGTTATTTAAAATGCCAAAACCAACTATTGCGGCATTGCCGGGTGCAGCTGCTGGTGCAGGTCTTTCCTATGCATTAGCTTGTGATCTAAGGGTCATGTCAAAAGCTGCAATCATGACCACTGCCTTTGCTAGAGTGGGGTTTTCAGGAGACTATGGCGGTAGTTATTTCATGACTCAACTCATTGGATCAGCTAAAGCAAGAGAGTTATATATGTTATCGGATAGAGTATCCGCTGAAGAGGCTTTGGATTTAGGTCTTGCTAACTGGATTTGCGAACCTGAAGAATTGATGGATAAAACCATGGAAATTGCTAATAGATTGGCCAATGGTCCAGCTGTTGCTTACCGTTACATGAAAGAAAATCTGAATAGAGCGATGAATGGTGAAGTAGATGATTGTCTGGATTTAGAAGCTACACATCACATACATTGTGGTCAGACAGAAGATCATAGAAATGCAACCAAAGCTTTTGTTGAGAAAAAAGAGCCAGTTTTTAAAGGTAAATAGTTACTACATACAACAGGGGGAAGTATGGCAAATAAAATTAAGAATGATTTAAGAATAGATAAAAGGATTAGAGCAGTTTTTGGAGAAATTGAATTTGATTCAGTGACATCCAGTTCAGGAAATACTAGAGAAGAGATACTCGCAGAACAAGAAACTGAAGAGGCTCTTCAAGGAAGGGCTGTGATGGAAATGATTAATAATTCTCCTCACTACAAAGAAGCTGTGCCGGAGACTGGTCTGGTAACTTCTACAAAAGAATTTATCTCAGAACCTGACAAAAATACAATAAAAATTCAATACATTAGGCCAGAAACTGATGAAAAACTTCCGTGCGTATACTATATCCATGGTGGAGGCATGATGGTCAGCTCGTGTTTTGATGAACTGTATGCCGCTTGGGGAAGATGTATAGCTAGGCAAGGTGTAGCTGTGGCTATGGTTGATTTCAGAAATGCTATGTGGCCCTCCTCCGCACCAGAAATAGAACCTTATCCTGCTGGCCTTAATGACTGCGTCTCTGGTTTGAAATGGGTCCACGCCAATGCGAAAGAACTAAATATAGATAAAGATAAAATAATCATCGCCGGTGAAAGTGGTGGAGGCAACTTAACTATTGCTACAAGTCTAAAACTTAAACAAGATGGAGACATAGGATTAATAAAAGGTCTATATGCGCTATGCCCTTACATAGCTGGACATTGGCCGCTTCCTGAGAACCCTTCTTCAGAAGAAAATGAAGGAATATTGCTAACGTTGCACTCTGAGCATGAATATTCCCATGGAGCTACAATTTATGGATTAGAAGCCTATAAGAATAAAGATCCTCTTGCGTGGCCAAGTTTTGCAACTGAAGAAGACGTTAAAGGTCTTCCTAAGACATATATTATTGTTAATGAATTAGATCCACTAAGAGACGAAGGAGTAAACTTTTATAGATTGCTTAGAGAAGCAGACGTGGAAGCTCAATGTAGGCAGGTTATGGGGTCTGTTCACGGCACTGAAATCTTTTTAGGATGCCCAGAAGTAAGTGATGAAACGGCAGTGAGCATTGCTAACTTCGTAAGAAATTAATTCACGATAAGTAGTCAAAAATGAAGAGGTGTTTTATGAAAAAAATATACTTTATATCAATCTTTCTAATTTTATTTTCTGGAACTAATTTTTCTCATGGAAAAATTGGTTATAACTCAGGTTTAGATAGAACAATTTCTTTTCCAGACACTGAAGATTATTTAACTTTATCTACTGACCTACATACACACTCTGTTTTTTCTGATGGCCATGTATGGCCCAACATAAGAGTAGCGGAAGCTCAAAAAGATAGTATTGATGTATTAGCGATAACAGAGCATTTAGAGTACCAACCCCACATCAATCAAATACCCCATGAGGATAGAAACTCTTCTTATGTTGAGGCAAAAAAATCTGCTTCAGGTAGTGATCTAATTGTCATTAATGGATCTGAGATAACGCGAGAGATGCCTCCAGGACATATAAATGCTGTTTTCGTTAAAGACGCAAACAAACTTCATAACATGGACCCTAAATTACTACCCGAAGCTAAGGAGCTTATCGAAGAAAGAGCTCAAGGCGCAGAATTACCAGAAGAAGAAATGCGAGTCATTGAAAACTATGCATTAGGTAATTTATGGCCTGCCCTAGAAGCTTTGGTAGAAGCAAAAAAACAAGGTGCATTTGTTTTCTGGAATCACCCAATGTGGGGATCTCAAGCACCCGATGGAATCGCAAGGTTAGATGAAATGCACAAAGAATTTATAGAAAAAGGTTTACTGCATGGAATTGAGATCGTTAATACAAACACCTACTCGGAAGAAGCATTCAATATAGCTCTAGAAAATAATTTAGCTCTTATAGGAACTTCAGACGTACACAATTTAATTGAATGGGATTACGACGCTTCAAAAAATGAACACAGGCCAATTACTTTAGTGCTTGCTAAAGAAAGAAATGAAGAATCAATTAAAGAAGCTTTATTTGCTAGAAGAACAGTGGTCGTCTTTAAAGATAAACTGATGGGAAAAAGTGAAAATCTAATACCTCTTTTAGAATCAATTATGAGCATCTCTTCTAACGGATACACTAAAGGGACTCAGATTCTAAAGATGGAAATTAAAAATAATTCTTCCGCTAATATGGTTCTACAAAACCTATCAGATGTTAACTTTTCGAATAACGACGACTTGATAACAATTCCTAAGAACGGAAAAATCAATCTTCAAGTTAAAACGTTAGAGAACCTAGAAAGTTTAAATTTAAAATTTAAAGTATTGAACGCTTTGACTGCCCCCAAAGAAAACCCGATAGTAGAATTTAGGATTAAAACTTAAATTAAATTCTTTTCTTTTAAATGACTTATCAGTTGCTTATCGTGGGTAGTAACGGCCGAAAAACCCTCTCTTAAGGCAGGTTTCCATTTAGGGTTTGAAGAAGATTCAACCTTGTCGCCCATAATAGTTACTCTTTGGATTACTCTTTCGCCTTCAAAATCATTTACTACGTAATGCTGCGTAGATCGATTGTCCCACATCGCAATAGTACCTTCCGTCCAGTGATATCTGATCGTAAATTGTGGTTGCTGTACCCATTTAGTTAAATGGGCCAAAAGCATGTCACTTTCATCTTTACTCATCTCTACAATCCTTCTAGTGAAGTGTTCATTGACATAGAGAACTTTCTTACCTGTTTCTGGATGAACTCTTACTACAGGATGTATTGCTGTTTTGTCTGGCCTACCGTGTGGTCTTGCATCATGTAATGCGGTTATGCCTTCACAAAGATCTTTTAAAGGGTCTGAAAGAGCTTCATAGGCAGCAGATAAATTGCTCCACATAGTATCGCCTCCTAAATCGGGACATTTGACCATATGAAGAACTGACATTAGAGCAGGAGAATCTTGAAAAGTAATATCAGTATGCCATTCATCAGCTATTCCACCTTCTGAAGCAGTTAACTCAAAAACCTTTGGATGTTTAACGTTATTATTTTTCTTTAGATTAGGGTGCCCTTCTAGCTCTCCAAATTTTGATCCAAATTCCACATGCTCATCAATACTAATCTTCTGACCAGGGAAGAAAAGGACCATGTTTTCGTTTAAAGCATCTTTAATCTCACTAACCTCTGCATCGGATACTTCACTAAGATTTACACCAGTGATTTCGGCTCCTAAAGCAGTTGATAGTCGAGAAATTTTTAGGCTCATATTATTTATGACTCTACATGGAATAACTTATTGTAAATTCTCCATTCATCATCCTTTTTTAAAAAAGATAGAGTGTCTACAAATACATGGCCTATGTAACCATCTCTTACCCTAACGCAGGCAGTTTCTCCCGCTATTTCGCAAGAAAGAATTTCTAAAAGGATATCCTCTCCTTTTTCTTTTGGTGAAGGTTGTTGGTCTTCAACAAATTTAGCAAATTGATCCACTGTCATTTCAGCCAAACCAGTTTCCATATAACCAGTAATCATTGCATTTTCATAAAATGCTTGACGAACTTTTTCAGCACTTGATTCGTACATACTATCGAAATACAACTGAACTCCCTCTTCTATTTTTTGTTTATCATCCACGATTTGCTCCTTTTATATAAGTTAACGGATTCCAAGTTATTTTGTCTGGAATATATTCTGCTCCAGGCATGCCTCTTTCTATCATATAAGGCTTTAGTGCTTCAATGGCTTTCGGTTCGTCATAGTGACAGATTCTCGGATACATATGGTGCATAGTATGAATTTGCATCGAGTGATTAAAAAATCTTGGCATTTTATTGGTCCAAAACCTAGTGTCTTTGTACCTGCCAGATGCAAGACCAGCATGAGGCTGATAAGAAAAAACAATTCCTAAATAACAAGTAGCGATTCTCTTAGGAATCCACCAAAGCAATAATGTTTCTAAAGGAAAAAATATAGCTAAAACAATATTTGCTACGTAATAAATTAGCGTAACGATAGAACCTTTTTCTAATGCTTCTGCAAACTTAGGGTCTTCCTCAGAAAGTTTTTCAACTATCCCAATTATCCTTCCAGAAGGGCTATATTGATCATTGATATTTTTTGTACATTCAAACCAATTATCAACATGAGTATGAAAAAAGTCAGGATCCCTTTCAGGGTCATTGGTGTGAGCATGATGCTTTAAGTGAGTTGCTTTTAATACATCATGAGATTGGGCAAGTGGTATTAAAGTGATGTATCCAACCAAAGTGTCTATCCATTTAAATTCTTTCCTGCCTCCAGACAAATGACCGTGTTGGCCTGCGTGTGAAGGTAGATAAGCGCAACAAGTACTTAAGATTGCAACAATGCTACCAAGCCATAGTGGCATTACTCCTTGTACGACTAAAAACCAGGTCAAAACCCAAACAGAAAACTGTCCAAGGCCAATAAGAATCATCTCCCATTCAATTCTTCCCATGAAAGTTCGAGCTAGCTTTCTTTCTGCCTCTATAGAAAGGTCTTCAATATTACTGGCTACTGTATCCATCCCCACCCTCTGCGTTGTGCTATTAAGCCAAAAAACAAGCCTAGAAAATATCCTAAGGGTGTGACAAAAATGCTAGTTTCTAGTATGTAGAATAAGCATGCACCAAATATACTTCCCCAAAACAACAGACCGTATAAAACCAAATACCAATTTTCAAAAAGTTTATTGAAAGATTCCATAAAGCCTTATTTTAAACTAAATAATCAAAATTGAGGTTAATCTTGAGATTTAAAAAAATTAACCATGTCATCTATTACAAAAGGTAATACTTCGGCTGGAAGATTGTGCCCCATATTTTCATATATTTTTAGCTTTGAATTGCTTATTAGTTGTGCAGTGTGTTCTCCGTGATCTGGCGGCAGTAAAGTGTCGTTTATTCCGTGCTGAACTAAAGTAGAAACCTTTATAGAGCTCACTTGTTCAGATCTATCTCCCGCCTTCATAATTGCTGTAATCTGCCTTGGCATAGCTTCAGGATAGAAACCATAAGAATGAGCAGCTTCTTTATCCCAATCTCCAGCATTGTTAAAATTCTGCTCATTTCTTTCCGACATTTGAGAAAGGTGGGGAGCTCCTGTTGTAGACATAATTGAAACTAAGCTTTTTGTTCTTTCTGGAAATTTAGATGCTATGGTTTGAGCGATCATTCCTCCCATAGAAGCTCCTACAATATGAGCACTTTCTACTCCAAGGTGATCTAAGACTCCAATTCCATCTAAAGCCATATCAGTAAGAGTATATGGAGAACTAAAATCTACACCCAAATAAGACATTGCGAATTTCCAATATAAATTTGGCTTCCCAAGCCTGTCTAAATTTTCAGATTCTCCTGTGTCTCTATTATCAAAAAGTATAACTCTATATCCTGAATCAACTAATCCATTAACTATTTCTTCTCCCCAAACCTTGTGCGAGGCCATAAGACCCATAATCATTAATACTGAAGGTTTGTCTTCTTCTCCAGCAGTTGTGTAGGCTATTGATACCCCATTAATATTGATTAAGTCAGTAGGCTGATTTGTTGAGTAATCTGAGTAAAGACTTAAAGAACCCAGACAAAGTAATACAAATAAAAATTTTTTCATTGTGAAAACTCCTTTTAGCTAATATATCAAATTATCTATTCGTCGAAACCTACAAATGTTGCAACCTCTGAGATTGGTCTGCGTCTAGAAACAACCTCATTTGCAGGAAAACTATCGTCGGGATAACCCATGGCTACGCAAATCATAATTACTTGATCATCGGGAATACCGGTGTGTTCTCTGACAACAGGTGATTGCATTATTCCTTGGCTATTGATAACAGCACCTAACCCTTTTGACCATCCTGCGTTAACTAAAGCATTAACAATTCCTCCGCAATCAAACTTAGAAATATCATCGTCTAATAACTCCCTATCGAAAGTCACAACAACGCAAAAAGGTGCATCAAACTGCCTAAATCCTCTTAAAACCCAGTCCTGCCTCCCCTCCTTATCATCTCTCTCAATACCCATCTTTTGGAATAATTGAACGGCAATTTCTATTTGCCTTTCTCTATGAAGACCTTCGTAACCTTTATTTGGTGTTCTGATTTCTCTAGAAGGAGGTACGCCAGAAACATTTCTTTCGGTATTTCCTTTTCTTATTTTGTCTAAAACATCACCAGTTATCACATATAAATGCCAAGGTTGAGTGTTCATAGAAGACGGAGCCCTGACAGCAAGTTCTAGGACTTCTTCTATCACTGCTTTAGTGACAGGTTCTTGCTTATAACCCCTAATACTTCTTCTTCCTAATACAACTTCATCATATTCCACATTCGACTCCTTTTATTCTATTACTTGAACTCTTCCCTCATATTTAGGTTCATACAACTTCCTCTCCTTTAGATAATTCTCTACTTGGTCGATTATCAAAACACCACTATCAATATATTCTATTGAATTCTGAAATTCAGAATATCCATCCCCACCTTGAGTGACAAAATTAGGAGCTGCAACCCAGTAATCTTGATTGTCATTGATCAATTCTCCTTTAATCCAAATTTCAACAACTTTGTTTTTTGGACTAAACGAATATTTACCATTTTGCGACACCTGCAATATCCCATTAGTCATACCGGCAGCATGATCAAATATTTTTTTTAATTGGAATCCTTTTAGTTTTGTCATGACTATAGTGTTAGGGAAAGGGAAAGCAGAAATTAAATCCCCTTTTGTGATTTCCCCTAGATCGATGTCTTGCCTAAGACCACCACTATTCATAACAGCTATGTCTATTCTTTCGTCAAAGGCAGCAATGGCATCCGTAAATAAATTACCCATATTTGATTCTTTTCCATACGCTCTGACTAGGTTTTTTGTTGAGGAAGCTACAGGAATTGAAGCTATTCTATCTACCTCTTTCTGCCAATAAGTAATTTCCATCAGCATTTCAGCGTCATCTTCTACTTCATCATCATAAATTGTTATCAATTGATTTGAATGCGAAACTATTCGTTGCTTATCTGTATCGTATTTTATTTGCAATTTTCCAAGCTCTGTTGAAGTCGCATTAGTTGAAACAATAATTGTTCCATTAGAGACTAAAGCCCTATCCGTTCCTTGATGAGCATGTCCAGTTACAATAACATCTACCCCAGGAACATTCTGAGCAAGCAGAATATCTTTATAAAGATTTCTTTCAACATCAGTTAACCCAATGGTGGATTGCCTTGCTGGCATTCCTTGATGAACGCTAAGTATTATAAGATCTGTTATAGGTTCTAGTTCTTCGATGTATTGCCTTAAATACTTTTCTTCATCCCTAGCTTCAATACCTTCTGTCATTTTTGAATTAGTGGTATCGTAAAAAGCAAATTTTCCATGAAGTCCAATTATTCCGATTTTTAACCCTTCTCTTTCTAAAATTATGTATGGATTATCCCAAACCAGCTTGTCTGTCCCTTCGTAAAAGATGTTTCCATTAAGAATCGGAAATTCAGCTTCTTTAATTTGTTCAAGCATATTGTCCCAACCATGATCGAATTCATGATTGCCTATGCAAGCGGCATCAATTCCTAAGTAGTTCATTGATTTAATTACAGCTTCCCCTTCAGTTAGTGTGCTTAAATAAGGGCCAGAGAAATAATCCCCTGCATCGATAAGAATGGCGCTTGGATTAGACTGCTTTTCTTGTTTTACTAAGGTAGCTAAATTAGCAAATCCTCCTATCTTTCTTGATTCACTTATCCAAGGCGCTATACGAGGAAAAAGATGTGCATGCAAATCATTGGTATGCAAAATGGTTAACTCTTTAACTTCACAGAAAGTTTGAAAAGACAGGAAAATAATAAAAGTAGAAGTTAATGTTTTTTTTAGCATGTTAACTAGAATTCCTTTTATAAAAAGACTCTTCGTTCTTAAGAATTTCCTTTAGAGCTTTCTCATTTAGGTCAGATAATTTAGGATTATCATAACCCCTTCTATTTAATTCTTTTAGAAAGTATTCTTTATCTTTCATGAGCAAATGCGAGTATATATTAGATAGTCGGTATGGGAAGATTTGAAGTATGACCTTGCGTGTTATCTCCTAAGAATTTGCCTTGCTCCAAGTCGTTGATAACTCGGCGATTCTCTTCTTGTCCTTTTTATTTTAGAATTTAAATAAACTTGATATTCTTTAGTAATGAAAAATAATCTTATTCTTATTCTAATTTTTCTATCAAGTTGTTCTGACATCACCTCAAATAAAGAAAGAGATATTGATTTGGGTAATTCATATAAAGAAATTTCAGGCTTTTTAGATCAAATCGTAATAGAAAATATAGATAAATCTGCTAAGGACGAATTTTCTAAATCTTTTAAGTATTTAAAGGATGTGCCAAATGTAAATCTTTTTCAGAAAAAAAGAGTTTATTTATTCTATGAAGGTCTTCCTTCTGGTGGTGTTTGGTCTAAACCTGGAGCAAAAAACTTTGGTGGAGAAAAAATAGGAAATATTCTCTTTTCAAGTGGGCCTATAGCCGCTGAAACAGTCGCCCACGTTGAACTTGAAGGCAATAGAAATTATTTCTATGTACTAGTAAACAACGAAGAAAAATTAGAAGGGTGGGTTGGCAGGCCTTATGTAATGAAGGATAAAGAAGGAAAGGAGTTTTTAATGCCTAATCCAATAACAGGAGAAAAAGTAAGGGATGTTATTGATGTTAAATTAAATATAAATCAATTTAGAAAAGCTTTGGTAGAAACTCCTACAATATATATTCAAACTTATGAAGAAATACCTTGGCATAGATGCTTGTGTAATTACCCAGAGGAGATACTCATTAAGGCACATGCAATGTATCTTGACGCTTTAATAGATGGACAAAATAAGGTGAACTCCTTGGTTGAATCATACAAAAGACAGAATTTACAATATTATTAACAATCTAGAGAAAAACTGTGAATAAACAATTTATTACTATTAAACTTTTCATTCTTTTATCAATATTTGGCTGTAGCGGATCAGAAGAAACTTCGGATACTCAAGAAGAGTCTATACCTAGTTTTGTAGAACATCCTGCAGGTTTTTTAATTGGTAATGATATCAAGGTCTGGGAAAACCAGACTGAATCAACACCAGAAAATAAGCTTTTGTTAGCTCTAAATAATAATACAAACATAAACGTAATAGTCTTAGGAACAAAAGATAATGAAAACCCTATCAACGAATCGCCACTTTTTACTAAAGTTAGATTTTCTTTCAACAATGTAAATTATGAGGGCTGGGTTGAACCTAAATTCTTATTTTCTGATCCTAAAGGTCTAATTCTATATGGAGTATCTAACAACAGAGATGATAGGATCCAAATAGATCCTCCTTACTACTCAGTATCTAACCTTATAAACCCGAAACAATACAAAGGGCAAAAACCAAGCCCTTGGCCAAAAACAGATTTATCGTACAAAGAGCTTCAACCTAATCTAAGTCATTGTCAGATATTTGATTCTGCTTTATTGCTTTATTCTGCAGAAAACCTAGCAAGAGGAGAATTTGAGACACAAGAAGAATTTAAAAGTCGTGTTGAGTTAATTAAGAAAGTTGCAAATTCTACCAATTGGAACAAAAAAATATATGTTTCGGCTGTATCAGTGATGGGCTCCTCCTCAAGTTATAACATTGAGGATCAAAAACTAACTTTTACTTTAATGCAGCATAGTTATTCAAAGGAAAGCATAAATACGAATTATGGCGATGGAGAATGGCATAACGATAGCGAAGAAGGATACGGTGAAAAATTAAAAATGAACTACATTGAATTTGATGCAAATAAAGAAGGTAGTTGTGGCTTTGATTTTGATCAAGGAGCCTCTAATTTAGATGGGAGATACGAAAAAGGAGAACATGATTTTCGCGTAGATCCTGATAAAAGAAGTTATGGAGATTTTAAAATTCTATTTATGCAAGATAAATATTCTGGTTTAGGCCTGTCAGGTTTCGATGATGTTAAATTAAAACTTGTTCTTGATTTAGATAGAAATAGAGCTAAAGATTTAAAAGAATCCGCTGAACCTTTAATCCTAATATATGGATTTAATCCTTCAGAGGTTAAGTATGCTCAGCAATGGGAGAGTTGCAGAGATACAGGATATGGTAAATCTTGTGATGGAAGAGGAGGCTTTGCTTTCTCTGCAACCTTAGAATACATATTCCTAATGATGAAAGATGGACAAATCTTAAGCTCATATTTTTCTAATAACTATAAATCTAATTATTTGAAGAATGATTTATATATACAAGAAAATTTACTTCAGAATAAAGATCTTGCTATCAAAACCGCTGATTTAACAGATGAAGAAAGATTAGCTAAATTTTATGCTTCCGCAATTTGCTATGATAGAGAATACAATGGTGAAATCGTATTGGGAAGAAAAGGAACTTGTAAAGACAATTAAAAATGGTGGGTCTGGGAAGACTTGAACTTCCGACCTCACCCTTATCAGGGGTGCGCTCTAACCAAGCTGAGCTACAGACCCACTTACGTGGAGGGGCGCATATTACTAGAAATAAGTTATTTACGTAAGGCTTTTGAAACCCAAATTAATGGTCCAGATAGGATGTAAGCAAAGGCGCAAGAAACTAAAACTAAAGGTGGATCAATAGAGATTAAAGCAAATATAAAGACAACAAAGAGCATGCTGAAAAAAGGAACTCTTTTCTTCATGTCTAACTCTTTAAAACTGTAGTAAGGAATATTTACAACCATTAACAAGGATACTGTTCCAGTTAAGAAAGCTGTGAAAATAGCCAATGTCCTACCCACTTCTTCTCCTTGAACTCCGTAGGAGCTCATTGCCCAAACAAAATAAACTACCATTGCAGCCGCAATCGGACTTGGGAGTCCTTTAAAGAATGTATCTTCCGAACCTATGTAAGTGTTAAATCTCGCTAGTCGTAAAGCGGCCGCAGCTACGAAAAAGAAAGAAAAAACCCATCCCGCCTGCCCAATAGAGCCTAGGCCCCAAAGAAATACAATTATAGCGGGCGCTAAACCAAATGAGATCACGTCACTTAAACTATCGTACTGCGCCCCAAAGAGACTTTGTGAATTCGTTAATCTCGCTACCCTTCCGTCTAACCCATCAAGCATCTGTGCAGCAAAAATAGCCATGCCTGCGTATATAAAATTTTCATTTATGGCAGAAATTACAGAAAAGAAGCCTGCGAAGAGAGCAGCCGTGGTTAAAAGGTTGGGTAGAAGAAAAATACCCTTTCTTTTAACTTTTTTTCCATCTTCAGAAACTATCTCTTCGTGCTCATCGAAGAGATCTAAACTTTCTTGAGGATCGTCTGACATTTTTTAATTCTTAGCCTTATCAACTATCTTATTTTGCGCTATCCACGGCATCATGGCTCGTAATTCTGATCCTACTTTCTCGATAGAATGCTCAGAGGTCTGTTGACGATATTCCTTCATCCTCGGCCCTCCTTTTCCATCATTACTTTCTCTGCAATCTGACATAAATTCATTGGCAAACTCTCCAGACTGTATGCGTTTTAAGATAGCTCTCATTTCATCTTTAGTATCAGAATTAATAACTTTTGGTCCGCTAACGTAATCACCAAATTCAGCTGTGTTAGAAATGCTATACCTCATGTTTTCTAAACCGCCTTCATAGATCAAATCAACAATCAGTTTAACTTCATGCAAGCACTCAAAGTAGGCCATCTCTGGTGGATAACCTCCTTCAACCAGAACTTCGTAACCATTTTGAATTAATTGAGTTAGGCCACCGCACAATACAGCCTGTTCTCCAAAAAGATCGGTTTCAGTTTCGTCTTTAAAATTAGTTTCAATGATACCGGCTCTTCCTGACCCTATTGCTGAAGCGTAAGACAAACCAATATCTTTAGCATTGCCTGAGACATCTTTATGGATCGCAAGTAAGCAAGGCACTCCTGCACCTGCTTCATACTGAGATCTGACAGTATGGCCTGGACCTTTCGGAGCTACCATAATGACATCTAGATCCTCTCTAGGGGTGATCATCTCAAAATGTATATTGAATCCATGAGCAAAAGCTAAAACTGCACCTTGTTTTATGTTTTTTTCAATTTCGGAGCTATACGTTGCTGACTGAAGCTCATCCGGCATTAATATCATTACCATATCAGCATCTTGTACAGCTTCCGCAACTTCTTGAACTTGGAGTCCAGCTGCTTCTGCCTTTTCCCATGAAGTTGAATCTTTTCTCAAGGCCACAGTTACATTTCCGCCAGAATCTTTAAGATTATTAGCGTGGGCATGGCCTTGAGAACCGTAACCAACTATCACTACTTTTTTGTTCTTAATTATTTCTAGGTCTGCATCTTTGTCGTAATAAACTTGC
Source organism: uncultured SAR86 cluster bacterium (assembly GCA_902554355.1). GTDB lineage: Bacteria > Pseudomonadota > Gammaproteobacteria > Magnimaribacterales > Magnimaribacteraceae. The sequence continues at coordinate 12,951 of CACDOC010000018.1, forward strand.
ATGCCTTTCTCCTTATTTATTTATAGTCAATGTCTTAGCATTTGAAGAGATCCCCAAAGATCCACTCCTTACAATTTCTAGAACTTCTTTTTTGTTTAACTCTTTAACTAACTTATCTAACTTATCAGGCTCTCCAACAAATTGTAAGTTAATGATTTCGCTGTCTTCAAAGACAACTTTGCCTTCAAATTTTTCAATCTCATTACCAGTTATAGAACTCTTATTTAGCTTAACTAGCATTAATTCTGTTTCGACAAAGTCAGATTCACCAAGATCAGCAACCGTCACCACGTCTATTAATTTGTCTAATTGCTTAGTTATCTGCTGAACAATCTTTTCATCACCGTTTGTAGACATAGTTAGCCTAGAAAGAGTGGGGTCGGTCGTTGGTGCCACAATTAAAGTCTCGATATTGTATCCGCGTTGAGAGAATAGACCCACTACCCTTGAAAGGGCACCAGGTTGGTTTTCCATTAATAAAGCTATAACTCTTTTCATTACCAAGTCTTTTTATCTTTACTCAAGTGCATGTAATCCATTGCATTGCCTGCCTCAAGCATAGGGTATACGTGTTCGTCTGGATCAACATCCACGTCAAGAAAAACTAATTTATCTTTCATGGAAATGCATTCTTTCATGGCCGTCTCCAATTCAGATAATTTAGTTACTTTAATACCAACATGTCCGTAAGATTCTGACAAAGCACAAAAATCTGGCAATGAATTTTCATAAGTACTTGAAGAGTGCCTTCCTCCATATTGCATATCTTGCCATTGTTTCACCATGCCTAAAGCAGCGTTATTTAAGTTAATTATTTTTATAGGCAACCCATATTGAAAACATGTAGATAGTTCTTGTATACACATTTGAATACTGCCTTCACCCGTAACGCATGCAACAGTTTCTTTTGGAAAGGCAAACTGTACTCCCATAGCAGAAGGCAAGCCAAAGCCCATAGTTCCTAAACCACCGGAATTAATCCATTGCCTTGGTTTATCAAAAAAGTAATATTGAGCAGCAAACATCTGATGCTGACCCACGTCCGAAGTAATGAAAGCCTTACCTTCAGTTTCTTTGTAAAGAGATTGAATAACTTGTTGAGGTAGTATTTTTCCATTTTCTGGAATTAGTTCTAACATGGAGTGATTCAGTCCGTGTTCTTCTCTCCAGTTAGTAATTTTTTGTAACCAAGGCTCTAATTTATTGGTATCTATCTCTTCTTTACTTAATTCGTTAATTAAAGCTGACAAACATTCTTTAGCAGAACCAGCTATTGGAACATCTGCATGAATAATTTTAGATAAAGAAGCTGGATCGACATCAATATGAATTTTTTTAGCACCCAACGCAAATTGTTTTGGATCATTGGTTATTCGATCATCAAACCTTGCTCCTACAGCGATAATTAAATCAGCTTCATGCATTGCCATATTGGCTTCATAAGTTCCGTGCATTCCAAGCATTCCCAAGAATTGAGGATCAGTCCCTGGAAAAGCACCAAGACCCATCAACGTATTGGTAGTGGGAAATTTAGTTAACTTTGCTAACTCAGTTAATTCAGCTGAAGCGTCATCTTGAATCACTCCTCCACCAGAATAAATAACTGGTTTTTTCGCCTCTAATATTAAATCAACCGCTTTTTTAATTTGTTTTGGATCTCCAACCTTGGCTGGCTTATAGGATCTCATGTTGATTTCACTAGGGTAATTGAATTCAAAAGTAAGATTAGGATCAGTTAGATCTTTCGGGACATCTATCACTACTGGCCCAGGTCTCCCCGTAGTTGCTATATGAAAAGCTTTTTTCACTATTTCAGGTATATCTTCCGCCCTTTGAACTAAGAAACTATGTTTAACAATTGGCCTAGAAACTCCAATCATATCGGTCTCCTGGAAAGAGTCCGTTCCTATTAATTCAGATTTTACTTGTCCGGAAATGACTATAACTGGAGTTGAGTCCATAAAAGCTGTCGCAAGGCCAGTTATTGCATTAGTGGCTCCTGGCCCAGAAGTCACTAAAGCAACACCAGGTTTTCCTGTAGATCTGGCGTATCCATCTGCAGCGTGAACGGCTCCTTGTTCGTGTCTAACTAAAATATGCTCTACTTCAGATTGATTAAATAAGGCGTCATATATATGCAATGCTGCACCGCCAGGATATCCAAATACGAGCTCTACCCCTTCTTCGTGAAGCGATTGTATTAATGCATCTGCACCTGATGTTTGTTTTTTACTCATATCTCTCTAACGCCTACAAATTACAGGTCTAAGGCAAGGAGGGCAAGCATTTTGACATCAGAACGACCTAAGTCAAGAAAACCTTGTTTTGTATGGCTTTAAGGGGCCTTAGCAATCGTAAAAAGAAATTGTTCATCTCTTTTCAAAACGATGTCTGAAAATTTAGGAATTTCTTCAAGAATATAGTGAGTAAGACGTTCATAATGCATTACAAATCTATAGACCTCTTCTTTAGTCATTATCTTATCCTTTAAAATCGGATCTTTAATGGTTTTAGCAAGTGTTTGTTCTTGTATCCATCTACTTCTATAGACAAAATCCATACTTGGAACCTTTATCATTAGTAAAAGATCAAATTTATCAAACAATTTTTGGTAATCTTTCGCTAACTCTCTATTGCTCCATTTTGACCACACGCCATCAGGATCTTCCTCTCTTTCTAAATCGTTCATAGGACCTGCCCAATTTTCTTCACTAATAGGCTTAGCGCCTCCACACCAAGCATCAAAAAAAATGAAATCGGGCTTGCCTTTGTAAATAGGCCAATCACTTTCAGGGTAATGCTTGTCTTCAGGTTTGCAGAAGGATGGTATTTTCGTAATAGAATCAATATCAGCTGCACTTAATTCTTTTATTAAATCCAAGCCCATAGATATATCATGAGTTCCAGGAACTCCTCTTATGTAACAAAGGGGGTGAACTTCTTCAGATAATTTTTTTCTCTCTTCTTGCGATTTATAAATGTCGTCAATGGAAAAGCCCATACTTGGCCTGCCGCAGTGATTGCTCAATACTTCTTGCACAAAATAAGACATGGTTGTTTTTCCTGACCCTTGTCCTCCTGTAAAGCAAATTAAATAAGGGTCTTTTCTTTTAGGAAAACTATCTAGATATAGACTGATCGGAATAACAATATCCTTAAAGAAGTTGGATTGGAGGTCTTCAATTTTGTAATGATCAGAGATTCTATGAAGATCTGTAATTGAAGAGTCCAATAAATCCTTACAGCGCTGATCACTAGAAGAAGGAAATTTCATAATTCTTTTAATCTTTTAAGTAAACTTGAGGTATCCCATCTATTACCCCCCATGTCTTGAATATCTTTGTAGTATTCGTTAACAATCTTGGTTAAATCTATATTGATCTTTTTTTTATTGGCTTCTTTGATTACCAACTCAAGATCTTTTCTCATGTGATCAACTGCAAAACCATGATCATAATGATCTTGAAGCATTGTTTCCCATCTATTTTCCATCTGCCAAGACTGGGCAGCTCCTTTTGATATTACCTCTATTACTTCTTCAGTGTTTAGGCCAACCTCTTCAGAAAAGTTTAAACCTTCTGATAAAGATTGAATCAATCCCGCAATACAAATCTGGTTTACCATCTTAGTTAATTGTCCTGATCCACTTGGCCCCATTAACTTTATAAACTTGGAATAACATTCGATAGTTTGCTTAACTTTATTAAAACAATTTGCGTCTCCTCCAGCCATGACAGTTAATTGTCCTGACTCAGCGCCAGCTTGACCTCCAGAAACCGGTGCGTCTATAAAGCCAATGCCCTTTTTTGAACAAAGTTCACTTAATTCTTTAGTTATATCTGCAGAGATTGTCGTGTGATCTACAATAACACCGCCCTTCTTCATTGTTTGAATCAAGCCCTCTTCTCCTGATACCACTTCCTTTACATCTTCATCATTACCAACACATAAAAAAACCTGTTCACACAATGCACCAACTTCCGCTGCATTACTTGCTGCATTTCCACCATTCTCTTTTACCCAAGATTCGGCTCTATCCATGGTTCGGTTATAGACGATAAGATTTGAATATTTATTATAAATATGACCAGCCATAGCAGAACCCATGACACCCAAACCTATAAATCCCTTACTAGACATTTTTCCTCCACAATAGGGTCAATACTCTTTCATCTGTTTTATTTCTTCTATAAGAATAAAATAAATCCTCATCAGTGTAAGTACAAAAATTACTTTGGGATACTTCGACCTTAAAGCTTTTTAAGACTCTTGTTGCTTCAGCTTTTAAATCAAACATCCATTTTTCAGAATTAACTTGTTTAAAGTTTTTTTCAGACTCTTCATCTAAGTCCATAAAAGTTTTATATACATCTTTTCCTACTTCATATTTATCTTGGGAAATACAAGGAGCTAACCAAGCTCTTAAGTCGTTATTTTCTAAATTGAACTTTCGTAAAGATTGCTGAATTATCCCAGCAGACAGTCCTCTCCATCCTGCATGAAGGAGAGCAATTTCTGTTCCTGCAGCATTGGCTAAAGCAATGGGCAGGCAATCGGCAGACATGATAGCTAATGAAACTTTGTTTGATTTAGTGAAAAGTGCATCTGTATTGGAAATTGGCTCATCGGAAAATTCTTTTATTTCCTCCATAGAAGTTCCATGAACTTGATTCATATACTGGACAGGTAAACCTTGGAATTCAGTGAAAGAAATAGGTAAAGTTTTGTTGCCTCTATTTGTTATATTGTTTTTTTCATAAAATTGCTTAGTTAAAGTAATACAGCCGATCTTTTGTCCTAAAGCATCTTTCGAAGAAACTGTTTCATAATTAGTCATCAAGATTTATTGAGCAGTTCAATTAGTTTTATTAAATCCTTAGGTGCTTTTGCAGAGTAATTTACTAACTTTCCTGAAGCTGGATGTATAAATTCTAATTTTTCAGCATGCAATGCTTGTCTAGAAAACTTTAAAATTTCTGTCTTGAGAGATTCACTGGTTCCGGATGCGAACTTTTTTCTTCCTCCGTAAACAGAATCGCCCAATATAGGAAAACCAATGAAAGCTAAATGAACCCTAATTTGATGTGTCCTACCAGTTTCTAAAGAAACATTTAATAAACTGTATCCATTTAACTTTTCCTGAATTTTAAAAGTAGTTATAGCCTCTTTGCCTTTAGCATTTACAGCTTGTTTCGTTCTAAGTTTAGGGTGCCTTCCTATGGGTTCATTGATAGTTGATCCAGATAAAGGTTCTCCCACAACTAAAGCTAAATAACTCCTCTTAACCTTTCTATCTTTTAGTTGAGATACTAAGTTCAAATAAGAAATTTCATTTTTTGCAACCACCATTATTCCTGAAGTATCTTTATCTAGACGATGCACTATTCCTGCCCTTGGTAAAAAACCTAATTCTTTATCATGATGCAATAAAGCATTTACTAATGTTCCTTTTGGATTTCCTGCTCCCGGATGTACAACCAAACCAGGTTGTTTATTCAGAACGATAATATCTTTGTCTTCAGAAATAATATCAATTGGAATGTTTTCAGGTTTATCTTCTAAGACTGGCTCTTCTAAGGCGTCAATAGAAATGAGTTGATTGGTTTTAAGAAGCTGCTTAGGTTTTACACTCTTACCATCCAGCAATAACTGACCTTCCTTTATCCACTTTTGTATGTGTGCTCTTGAGAATTGGGTGAACTCTCTCGCAGTTACAGAATCCAAACGCTCCCCTGAATCTAAAGAATTTGTTTCGTAACTGAGGGTAATTTTCTTCATTCTATATAACTGTTTTTTGAACCTTATACAGCTTTTTCTGTCCAAGAACTATTCATATCTGTAGAATCTGCTACTCAAATGTCAATCGTTCACAATTTTTATAATTCAATCAAGACAAATCTCGTTTTTTTGAGAAACTTCCTAATTGTTGTCTTAATTGTATCTTGTTCTTCAAACGAAGAGCTTCCCGATGAAAGACTCGTAGAAAAGGAGCTGTATGATCAAGCTCAATCAAGATTAAAAAGTGCTAGTTATTCCACGGCTATCATTAGCTTAGAATCTCTTGAGTCAAGGTTTCCTTTTGGAAGATACGCAGAACAAGCACAAGCAGAGTTGATATATGCCTATTACATGAATTCTCAATTTGAAGCGAGTGAATCAGCAGCTCAGAGATTTATTAATTTACATCCGAGACATTCTCACACTGGATACGCATATTACATGAAAGGATTAGCTGCATTTACTGACGATGCTGGTTTATTTACTAGATATTTTCAATCTGACTTAGCAAAAAGAGAAATAATCATGGCTCAAAAATCTTTTGATGAGCTGTCTGAATTTATATCCAGATATCCTAATAGTAAGTACGTTCCTCATGCCAAACAAAGAATGATTTATCTTAGAAACCTGCTTGCTGAACATGAAATCTATGTGGCAGATTTTTATATGAAGAGAGGAGCTTATCTTGCCGCAGTAGGTAGAGCTAAATACGTTATAGAACACCTACCTAACACACCTCAAACTCCTTATGCACTTTCAATCTTAATAGAAGCTTATGAGATCTTAAATTACCCTGAGCTTCGAGATATTAATCTAAAAATTCTTAATTCTAATTTTCCAGATTTTGATATAAACCAAAATCTTTCAGTAAAAAAGAGATCTTGGAAAAGAATATTAACGTTAGGACTTCTTGGTAATGAAAAAATAGAAAAACCAGAAGCGTTTAATCCCTAAAATGTATCAAGTTCTAATACTTATAGCGGTAATTACGCTTGTTTATCTAATTGCTAGATCC
>CACDOC010000019.1 GCA_902554355.1 uncultured SAR86 cluster bacterium
CATTGGATAGCATCCAATATCTAGAATAGATCCACCGCCAAGTTTCTTATTGACTAGCCTATGAGTATCAGGTACTTCTACTTCAAAACAGAATTCAGCATTAATTGATAAAGGTGGCTTGAAAGATTCTTTCAATATTTCACTAACCTTTAATGTTTGTGTATGGGATTTATACATAAATGCTTCCATCAACAGGGCATTATTCTTTCTGGACGCATCAATGAGTATCATAGTTTCAGTTGCATTCATGGTCATTGGCTTTTCACACAATACTGCTTTACCTTTGTTCAATGCGCTTAAAGCGATATCAAAATGAGATGGGTGAGGTGTTGCAACGTAAATAGCTTGTATATCAGGATCATTAATCAATTGATCATACCCTTCATAAGCTAAACAGTTATGCGTCTCAGCAAATTTTTTTGATCTTCCTGAAGAGCTAGCAACAGCATGTAATACTGAATCTGTCTCTTGAATAGCTTCAGCAAATGCTTTAGCTATCATCCCAGTTCCGGCTATGCCCCATTTAGTCATTGTCATTCTTTTTAGTTTTCTAATTTTTCTAGAAGTTCTTTATGCTTCTTAGAGTCTATAGGATAAAAATAAATAATCACAAAACTTAATGCTACTCCAAATGCTGGAATTAATCCCATTATAGATTTCATTGATTCTATAGTTTCTTTAGTTTGAACTTCATTAGGCACAAAACCAATTAGATTTAAGGTGGTACCTAAAATAGTTATTGCTAGAGCGATTGATCCTTTTTGAGCAAAGGTCATAAAACCATACAAAGATGATTCACTCCTAATTCCAGTTTCGACTTCTCCATACTCAATGGTATCAGGTAGCATTGACCAAAATAATATACCAAAGGCTCCTGAACCTGCACCAATAAGAGCAATGATAATTAGTAATTCAACCAAACTTTGTATCGGGTATACAAAAAATAAGGAGAGAAAAAGTAAAGTTAGTGAAGAAGAAATTAACCAAGTCTTTCTTTTGCCTATCTTATTTGAAAGCCACCACCAGAAAGGAATGCTTGCAAACGCAACAATACCATTCGTGAATAATACAGTTCCTTGGTATTCATGTAGGTTTAAAGCGTATTTGGTGTAATAGACCAGATTATTTCCAAAGAAAATAGTTGTTACACCCACAATTAAAGTTGCAGCGAAAACTAACCAAAAGGGTTTATTTTTTCCTATTGCTTTAGCTGTATCTAACAAACTTCCACTAACTCTATCTATTCCTTGACTAGTTGTAGGTTCTCTAACTGTATAAAGGGTTATGGCATGTATGCACATTGCTGTAACACCAGCAATTAGGGTTAAGTAAATAAATCCTCTTGCCTCATCACCTCCACCGAATGCAAAAATAATTGGGAAAGCACACAGGGCCATTAAATTTGTACCTGTTTGGGCTCCTAACATTCTAAATCCTGTCAGGTTTGTCCTTTCTTCGCTATCTGAAGTTATTCTTGGTGTTAAAGATGAAAAAGGAACGCTAACAATGGTAAAGCAGGTTCTATGTAATAAATTAATAAATAACAGTATCACAAAAAGAGCTGTTCCCTCGTAAGGAGGCACCCAGAATAAAAGAACAAAAGAAATGGCTAGGGGCAAGTTTCCAAAAAGAATGTAGGGTCTATAAACTCCCCACTTAGTTCTTGTTCTTTCTGCCAAATAGCCCATGAAAGGATCGGTTAAAGCATCCCACATCATGCCAATCCCATATATAACTCCTGCTAAAGCAGGCGAAATACCCACCACGTCAGTATAGAAATAAAGCAAATACAAGCCTACTCCGCTCCAATACAGACAAATGGATATATCACCTATTCCGTAACCAATACGCGTCTTAAGAGTTAATTTCTTTGTATTCAATGTTATTTAATATTTAAGAAAACCCAATCCATCTTCCTGATGCTGCTACCACGGTCCAAATAGAGAATGATAGAAAGCCTATAAGGATCATGTATGTTCCATCCTTTTTAACAATTAAAGGGTTGCGCACAAAGTAAACAAAAAGCACACCAATTACAAGGCTGATCATCTTTATCCAGAAAGCTCGGCTGTAATAACATTTAACTGCTTCTGAAAGGAAAAGCGGGACTCCAGTTATAAACAAGAGAGAGAGTCCTAAAACAAAGAATCTTCTTGTCTGCTCCAAAATATATATTTTATCTGTACCTCTGAAAATTAAATTCATTAATTTAAAATCCATTATTACAACTGATCCTCCCAGGACACCCAGGCCAATTAAATGAAAACTCTCAATAACTGGAAAGAGCCAGATAGAACTTCGTATATACTCACCAATATACGTATCTTCTAGAAAATAGAAAATTTCAATCAATTCTTTAGAATCCATCTATGCCCTCAAATAAACTGTAATCAACTTCACAACTGGTTAATGTATTTATCCACTTTGGCTGTGGCTGCCTATCGCAATCAAACCAGTTGTAGGCAATCATTCTTCCTGAAATTATTACTGAGGACCATAAAACTAAGGAGGTTATTGCGCTATTCTTCATAGAATTAGGTATGGAAGAATCTTTATCCCAAACTTTTGCTTCATTGGACATGCGTCTATGGAAGAAAAAGGCATTGATTCCTGCTATTACTATTAGAAGAATTTTAATTCTAAAAAATATATTCTGATAATTCCTAACTGGTATTGCATAAAATAAAAGAAGTCCTGTTACAGACATCACTAAAAATCCAAATAAAGTTAAAGGTAAAACCTTTCTATTCATGTCAGCAACAGAAAGATTATTAAACACTTTGCCTGTTAATCTTAAATCAACAAATAAAAGCGTTCCAAAAAATAGGCATATAGACAAAACATGAGTGGATTCTATCCAAGGGTAAAGATAAAGGGATTCATGTAAGGCTATGCTCCACTTTGTTTCAGATAACCAAACTACAAAATCAAACATGCCTTCTAGTCAGTCATATAAACTTGATGGCAAGCGACACATACTTGATAAAGCTCAGCCCCAATTTCAAATAAAGATTCAACATCTTTATTTTCTGCTGCTTCAAAAGCTTTCTGTCCTACATCTTCAAGAAGACTTGCGAAAACAACCCATTCCTTTCTATTTTTAGATCTAGAGGGGATATTAAGTAAATAAGCACTTTCTGAAATAACTTTTGCTCCATATAGCACCCTTTCCCATTCCTCTTCATTGGTGGGTTCTAAACTGAATTCTCCTTCTTCAGTGATAACGTATCCTGAAGACTCCCAAATAGCTTCTGATGCAGGTGTCAAAAGATGGGCCATCAAATCATGCATATCACTATGCTCGTCTTCAGTTGCTACATTTAAAGGTAAGAAGATTAATATGAAAGATAATACTACTAAAATTTTCACCTTTCTCTTGGATCAGAGCCATCTCTTGGAGCTCCAGTTCCCGACGAACCCATAAACACTTTACGCCCATCAGGGAAAGTAATATCTCTTCCATTAGCTATACACCTAGGAAGACAAAGCTTACCTTTACTTTGATACCCTCTAACATTTATAACGGTTCCGGGTTTAATTGAATTCTTTGTAAGTCCATTTCTAATTAAGGTGTTAGGGGTGCCTCCTTCTACCATCCAGACAGTTGCCTTTGAGCCTTCTTTTACTTCAACGTGCACCCAAGCATGAGGGTTTATCCATTCAACTTTAACTACTTTTCCAGTGATATTAATTGGAGCATTAGCATCAAATTCTGCAGTAAAAGCATGATGACCATAAGTTATAGGACTAAATAAAAAAGATAAAACGGTAAAGTAAAATAAATTTTTCATATTTAATTCTCCTCTTCAGCTCTTGCTCCAGCCAAAATGTTTGCCATAGCGTAATTACCCTCATGGCAAGCATATTCATAGATTTTTTCTTGAGAAGCCCTTAAAGGCATCTCTCCTTTCCATACATCTTTGTAAGCCTCATCATCATTAACTTCAAATTGATAAAGAATTTCATTATTCGCTACTCTGGTAAACCTTTCAGTAATTTCCGCTCCTTCAGAGATTAAGATTTGATGTCTTATTGCTGCTCTAAATTTCTGTTGAGGATGATGGTTTTTTGTTTTGACTACTAAAGTATTTCCTTCCCAACGACCCACAGAATCTCCCAGCCATCTCTTCATACTATCTGGATTAAATTCTGAGTTGAGTCGAATGATACGTGCATCATGATTCATCTCCACCATAATCATTACGTAGCCTGGAGATTGGACTATCTGATAATTGTTATTGTACAGAACGTTAAGCATGGGCGGTCCGCCACTCGAACCAAACCCAACGATGCACCTTTCGCCTAAAGATCTAAGCTCAGGATGATTAGCCTGTCTAAACATTCTAGCTATTCCTATAGCTTCTTTTCCCCAACCTATCCATCTTCTTGGAAGTTTTCCATCTTCTGGGTATGTGATAATCGAACTTCTGTATTCTCCATTTATTTGAAAAAGTTCTGTTCCAAAATCCATCCAAGCCGTGTTATAACCTCCTACGTCCGCACCAGCTTTAGGTGTCTCTCCGGGTTCTAAGTAATTATCTTGGGCATCAATAAATTCTTTGGTCATTCTTTTCGCAATTAATGCATCTCTTTTATTTACTATTAGGGATTTATATTCATCTGGCCTTTCAAGTGTTGTAAGGCTGGCATTAGTCCAAGTTCCTTGCAAATCTGGATCTCCAAACCACGTTTTAGGAACTTCGTAAGATTCACCAAGCAAGACTAAAGGAAAGCTTAAGCAAGTAATTAGAAGTAGTTTCATGCGATTAATCTTTTGCTCTCCATTGTCCATAAATAAGCTCCTCAACAAATTCTACACACTTAAATTGCTGTAATTCAGCATCTTTTCCAACCCTTTTGTACAAGATCATTTGTATTTTCCATGGTCGTGTAAAAATTTCTGGGTCGTCTATAGTTGCTTCATATTGCATGGTATGACTATTAAATAAAAGATACTTCTCCGTAACCTTTAGTTGGTCACTATGGAAGTTTCCTGATCTATCCAACCAAGTCTCGCCATTAAATCCGCTAGTTTTTACAATGAAAGCATCCTCTTCCCAATAGCCCCAAGATTGACCCATCCATGAATCAACAGGAGGTTCTCCCGGGTCTTCCAAGTAAATATTTCGAGTTGCCCCTGCATACTCGTAGGCTATAAAGAAAGCTGATTCACTTTGAAAAATCTGAAAAGGATAAGGCATATAAGTTGCCCTCGGAACTCCTGGTAAATAACACTTTATTTCGGGATCTCTATCTAACCAATTCTTTTTATTATCTTCTCTAATTTTCAAGGCTTCCTTGGTATAAGGTATTTCCCCACCTACGACAACACTTAATCCAGCAGGAACCGAACCAACAGCTCCTAAAGCTACTATATTAGGATGAGGAATAGGTACTACAGGTCCTTCAACTAGATGCATTGCTGCGCTTGCAGGATGCGCCTCTAAATTGTAATTTGCCCTATTTAAAACTTGCCAAACTCCATTTAAGTCAGGTTTACCGTTTGGACCTCTGGGTAAATCTTCAGATAACCCTTGTAAAGAGAAACTAAGTATTAATGCAACAATAAATGTATTTAAAATTCTCATTATTAAAAATTAATCCTTTTCTGGAACGTCTATCTTACCTAAATTCTTTAGATAGTTATCATTTATAGTGTCCTTATTGAAAGGCTGAGGATTGTCTCTAAAACTCTTAAGTGGCTGACCCAGTCCTTTGATGCCTCTTTTTCTCACCCTATCTACTCTATCAGTGTCTACTTCAATTAAGACTACCTCTTCACCTGCACTCGATTCATTTAAAATTTCTCCTTCAGGTCCTAAAACAATAGAAAGACCCCTGCCTTGTTTGCCTCCTGCATTAACGTCAATGTAATAGCATTGTTGCTGTATAGCAGTAGCCCTAGCCATTATTTTTTCTTCATCCCTATCACAAGTATCCGTCAAGCTTGGATGTAGTATTACTTGAGCACCATTCATGGCAAGCGCTCTGCTTGTTTCAGGAAACCATAAGTCATAACAGATATGCATTCCAAAGATACCAACTTCTGGAACTTCAAAAGTACACGGTTCTGATCCAGGTGTTATTCCTTTTTCATAAGGTAAGAAAGGATAGGTCTTAGAACAAGTAGTTACTAAATTTCCTTCAGGAGATATCACAGGGGCTACGTTTTTAACTTCATCATTAACGTGATCATAAAAAGAACCTGGTATGTACCATACGTTTAATTCCTTAGCTATTTCTTGAAACTTAGGCAACTGTTTCTCTAAACAAAATTCTAAAGATCGACTAGAGCCACCGACAGCCAATTCACTAAGAACGATCATCTGAACCCAAGGATATCGCTTACAAACCTCATAGCTCTTTTCTGCAACTAGTTCATAATTTTCTGAATAGTTGAGATCAAGCTGCAGGGCTGCTATTGAGAAAGGTTTCATAATAAAACTTTACCATAAAAAAACAGGTCCCAAAGGACCTGTTTTTTATAAACTAATAGAATTAGAACTTATATCTAAGGTCTATTCCCATCGTTCTTGGTGAAAGAGCTCCAACTGTTTTGGCGTAGTTACTTTCCGCATCGCCAGTACCTAATGAGTAATATTGATCATTATCCATTAAGTTGTTGACGTATGCCCTAACACTAACTTTACCGTCTTCACTCCACCAAGAGGCACTAATGTTAGTAGTATCTCTTGCTTCAATTTCATCAAGCTCACGTTGAATACCTGAAGCAGAGAACTCACCAGTATATGAGTGGCTAACTAATAGCCAAACTGGACCCCATCTAGAATCCATTTCATAAGTAGCCCTTAGAGTGTACTTAAGTTCTGGAATACCTTTTAACGGTCCACCCTTTAAGTTTACTGTGTACTGAGCTGCTTGAGCTTCGTTAACTACACTACAACTCACATAACCTTGAGTACATTCTCCAAATACAGGTACTGGATTAATCGGGTCATCTACCATAAATACGTTGTAATCTTCACCGTACTCAGTTTCCGTCCAGCTTGCATTACCCGCTATAGTTAATCTATCGGTAGCGGCATAATTCATTTCAATCTCAAAACCTTCATTAGTTATACCATCAGCGTTTGAAACAAAATTAGCTCCCCCTCCTCTGATGGGATCAAATTGCTCTAATTCATCTTGATAACCGTCGTAGTCATAGTGATAAATTGAAGCAAATATCTGCAGTGTGTCGTCAAGGTGAAGACCTTTATAACCAAATTCTACAGCGGAAACTTCTTCTTGATCATAAGCTACTAAAATTTGACCAGTTCCATTCGGCACACCATTCTCATCTCTTGCGTCATCACGCTGTCCTGAAATACCCAAAGCATATCCACCTGACCTGTACCCTGTTGTTACTGAGAAATAGTAAAGTTGATAATCATTTGGAGAGTAATCTAGGTTTATCCTAAAGTTAGTATCACTCCAAGTGTCGCTATTACCAATTCTGCTTGTATAACTATAAGGAATACCTTGCCCCACCCTTAGAGGTGTCGCACAAGTTTCCGAAGTCACAGGACAAGTTGGTGTTATAACGCTAGACGTGTCTAAAGATAAAGGATAAATCGCACCTGCAGGCACTAAACCTAAACCTGCATATTGAGTATATAAAGCTACTAAAGCAGGATCAAAGTTAAATACAGCGTTGCCCATAGCAACGTTTGTATGAGCAACTGGTGTTGCATCAGGACCTAGCGGAATATAAGGTTGTCCGGCTAAAAGGTTTACGACCGGTAAGAAGCCAGCTAAAGCACTAGCATAAAGTTCTGCATAGCCACCTCTTGATTCCAATGCATCCTTTTCATCTTCAGCGTATCTAGCACCCAAAGTTAAAGCAAATTCATCATTTATCTGCCAAGTTCCTTGAGTAAAGTAAGCATAAGCATCATTCTGAACTTCGTTCTTATGACGATAAACCGCTCCTGTATTATCTCCCTGCCATCTTCCCGTAATAGTTGAACCTAATGGGGCAGATCCTACAGTTACATGAGGTGTTAAAGAGTCACTAGGCCAACCTAAAAGGGCCATAATACTTGGAGCAAATCCTAGCGGTATACCAGTTAAAGCGGTAACTGTAGATAAAGGTGTATCCAATAATCCATAATTAGCTGCGTTTAGAATATACGGAGCATTATTGTTTAATGAATAATTTTGTTGTCTATTCTCATCCATGAAAAACACACCTGAAGTTACTTCAATATCTTCAGCCAGTTTCCAGTTAATGTTTATTTCATGAGTGGTCATATGCACATCTTCTAGGACGGTTGATCTGTATTGTGAGAACGTAGTGTTGTTTGTATCATCAATGTCATAGTTGAACATGTATTCAAAATCAACATATCCGTAAAGGTAAGTCAAAGTAGTATCTTCATTAATGTCCCATTCAAACTTTCCTTGCATACCTCGTTGGTCAAACTTAACGTGTTGTGAATCACAAGCAGGAGGTCCGTAAGGGAAATCTTCACAATTTGTGTCGTGGTTATTGTCAACTTGATAAGTTCCTATAATACTGGGAGCATCACTTCTGCCATACATAGGATTCAATCTCCACGGAAAGCCTACTGCATCAACACCAGGTCTTCTTGGAGCACCGTAAGCTACTGCTCCAGTGATTGTATTAGTGAACTTTATTGCACCAGGAGTAGAAGCTGTAGCTTTTCTTAGGCCATAGACTGCATTAGTAGTGTCTCTTTGTCCTCTAAATTGAGCATAACCTTCATTGAGAAGCACTCGGCTATTAATAACACGATCAGATATCCTGTCATTAGCTCTGATTTGAAAGTTCATGTCATCATTAATATTCCAAAGTAGAGTTAAAACTATATTTTCATCGTCTAAAGAGTTAGCATCTGGTCCAGTTCCTGGGTTTTTCTGAACACCATCTCTTTCCACAGATATAGCATTGAATCTATAAGCAAGATTTTCTGTTATTGGAGCAGAACTTAACATGTAATATTGCTCCATGCCGTAATCACCTAGTACAGTTCTAACTTCTCCTTCTCCAGTGAAGCTTGGCTTCTTAGTCAAGTAATTAATTGCACCACCGATTGAATTACGTCCGTATAGAGTTCCTTGTGGTCCTCTTAAAACCTCAATACGCTCAACGTCGTAAAGGTAGTTTTCAGAAGCAGCGATACCAAAATCAGGTGAATAAACACCGTTATAATAAGTCGCTACACCTGGGTCTCCACCTAAAGCCCTAAAGTTTCTACCGACACCTCTAATCCTTACGTCATAAGCATCTCTTGTGGTAGCAGGCAATTGATCCATAAGATCGTCAGCGCCTTGCATTCCTAAATCTTCTAGCAACGAAGAGTCAAACGCAGTGATTGACATCGAAGTATCAGAAACAGTAGAAGTTCTTTTCTCAGCAGTTACAGTTATTTCTTCAATACCGCCTCTATCTCTAGCATTTTCTTCTTCTTCATCAGCTAAAAAGAAATTGCTAGATAACAGTAGAGAAGAACCAAAAATAATGTATAAAATTGATTTTATTTTCATGTTTTACCCCAGAAACCTCTTGGTCACAAGCACCAAGCGGTTATTTTGTTATAAAAGTTACTTTTCTAAGGCTACTATGCCCAATTTAAGGGATTTAAGCAAATCTTTTGTAAAGCAAATAAAGAGGTAAAAGCCTTATTTTATGCTTTGATTTCGTCTGATTCAGACTTTGAAGTGTTATCTTCAGGTAAACTTGAGAAAATATAGTATCCAACTATTCCAAACAATAAAATGTTGTAAATAGTTGCTCCATAAAATTTAAAATTAATCCATAAATCCATATCCCCTGTTCTAATAAAATACAGATTTAAAAACCCTAAAAGGATCAATCCTAAGGCCATAAAATAATTCGCTCTTTTCCAAACAGCGTCTTCAACTTTTTTCATTTGTGGACCAGCTAAGGAAAGCATACTTTTTAAGATGTCTTTTTTGCCCACGATTCTAGCAATTACAAGAATTAAACCAAATAGCCAATAAACAACAGAAAATTTCCATTGTAAGAATAAGGGATCTCTAAAAAATAAAGTCATAGAGCCTAAGGGAATTAGCAAGCACCAAGATCCAAATAGAAAATCTGGTATTTTCCCATTAACTATCTTTTCAAATACAACTTGCAAGGTCACAAAAAGCATAATCACAGTTGTAAGAGCTAAAAAATCACGAGTTGGATACCAAGTAACGGCCATAACAACTAATAGAGTTAGAGGGTTGTTTAGTATTTTTAATAAAGAAGTCATCTGATTAATATCTAAAGTGTTGTATTTGCTCTCCGCTCTTACTAATTTCGGTCATCGAATTTATGCCCAATTCGAGATGTTGTTCCGACCATTGTTGAGTTACTTCTTTATCTGATTCTTCTGTTTTAACTCCATCAGGTTCAACCGGTACATCCGAAACCAACAACAAAGCGCCTCTAGAAATTTCATTGTAGTGACCAACTATAAATATCGTAGCAGTTTCCATATCTATGCCTATACAAGTGGTTTCCTTTAAATGCTCTAAAAATGGTTGATCATGCTCCCATACCCTTCTGTTGGTAGTGTGTATCACACCTGTTCGGTATTCGTAACCTTTTTCAATGATCTTTTCAGAAACAAACTTATGCAATTTAAAAGAAGGCAAAGCAGGAACCTCTGAGGGATAGTAGTTATCACTAGTGCCCTCTCCTCTTATTGCAGCTATTGGTAAAATAAAATGGCCAATTTCACTAGAAGTTTTAAGTCCTCCGCATTTTCCTAAAAATAAAACCCCATTAGGATTGCAGGCAGTTAATAGGTCCATAATTGTCGCAGCATTAGGCGATCCTATTCCAAAATTTATGATCGTAAGTCCATCAGAATTAGTACAAGCCTGCATGGGTCTTTTATCTCCATAGATATCAGCATTGAACCTATTAGAAAAATTCTCTACGTAATCTGAAAAATTAGTAAGTAAAATGTTTTCTCCAAACTTATCTATTGGCATTCCCGTGTATCTAGGAAGCCAATCTTTAGCAATTTCTAACTTATTTAACATAATTCCACCTAAAACAATCTTACTCTTATCTAAAGATTGTGCAATTTAACTGCATTTAATGAATCAATAAAGGTTTGAGTTGAAGATAAATAAAATCAGCAATCAAAGGTTGAGCGGAAGCTTTGGGATGGATGCCATCTGGAAGCATCAAATCTTTATTTAAAGCCACTTCTTCGAGCATAAAAGGTATGAGTCTTACGTTAGTCTCGTCAGATATTTTCTTATAAATTGATTCAAAAGCTTCCTGATATCTTGATCCATAGTTTGGTGGGATTTTTATTTGCATCAAAAAGACCTTAATATTGGATAATTGAGCTATTTTAATCATCTCAGACAGATTAGAAGAGATCTTCTTCGGAGGATATCCCCTTAGCGCATCATTTCCTCCTAATTCAAGTAACAAATAATCAGGTTTAGTTAAATTGATTACTTGATTAATCCTTACAAGTCCTCCGCTAGTTGTTTCACCCGATACACTTGCATTAACTACCTTGATCTTAAGGCTTTCAGCATTTATTTTATTCTGAAGAATTACTGACCACTGTTCATTTGCCGACATTCCATAACCTGCACTAATACTATCTCCGTATATCAAAAGCGTTGAGTTGTCTTTATTAGAAAAAATGACGCTACTGAATAACAATAAGAAAAATATATATGATCGTTTAAAAAGCACTTTTGGTTTATTAAATTTTAAAAATAATTATAGATTGTGAATAAATTTTGTTTACAGATAATGAGGTGTTATAGTAATGTAATACACCTATTTAGCAAAGATTTATTTTAAATTATATAAATTAACTTATTCGTAATATATCCCCTCTTAATATGATTTTAAGTACCAAGAAATTAAGAAAGGAGTTTCCCTCTGGCGAGACTAGTCTAGTCATATTAGATGATATCTCTTTCAATCTAGAAGAAGGGAAATCTTTAGCAATAACTGGGCCCTCAGGATCAGGCAAGTCAACTTTGCTAAGCCTTCTTGCCGGTCTGGATACAGCAACAAGTGGTGACATTATTTTAGATGGCATTAATTTAAATAATTTGAATGAAGAAGAAAGGGCCGTCATAAGAAAAGATAAAGTGGGTTTTGTTTTTCAGTCTTTCGAGTTACTCCCCAGCCTTACAGCTCTAGAAAACGTGATGCTGCCATCTGAACTTAAATCTGAAGAAGATCCTGAAAAAAAGGGAGAATACTTTTTAAACAGAGTGGGGCTTTCAGATAGAAAAGGTCATTATCCAAATCAGCTCTCAGGTGGAGAACAGCAAAGAGTAGCTATTGCTAGAGCGTTTGCGTGCTCAGCTAAAATACTATTTGCAGATGAACCAACGGGAAATTTAGATCCTAAGAATGGAAAATTAATTTCAGATCTATTGTTTGAAGTAAATTCTGAAACCGACAATGCATTAGTCGTTGTAACTCATGATCAAGAGCTGGCTTCCAAATGTGACAAGAAGATTCAACTTAAATTAGGAAGAATTGTAGATTAATGCTAGCTAACCTTTCTTTAAAACTTTTTGTAAGAGAATTAAGATCAGGATACCTAACTTCCATGTTGCTCTCTTTGGTTCTTGCAATCACCATTGTTTCTGGGATTTCGCTTTTTACAGATAGACTTGAGAAAGCGTTGAGCTCTGAAACCAAAGAATTTCTTGGAGGAGATCTAAAATTTGAATCTAATGAAAACGCTATAAAAGATTCTCTTAAGGAACTAAATCTAAATAGTTCTAATTTTTTGGAAATGGCTGTATTTGCTTCTATGGTTATTTCTGAAGAAGAAATGCAGTTAAGCTCTATCAAAGCAGTAGATAAATCTTATCCACTTGTAGGTGAAGTTGAACTTAAAAATGAATCTGGTACTTATAAAACTCGAAACAACCCACCGCCAGGAACTTTATGGTTAGATGAAAGATTAAAAAATCTTCTCTTTTTAGAATATGGAGATGTTCTTTATTTGGGAGATGCAGAATTTACTTTTACAGCGACCATAGTTTACGAACCAGATAGAGGTTCAACTAATTTTGCATTTGCACCTAAGACAATAATGAATATAGAAGACTTAGGTAAGACCAATATCATCCAGCCAGGTAGTAGAGTTGAGTACAACTATCTTTTTACGGGTTCTGAGACGGAGATCGGCCAAATAAGGACTCTCCTTGAAAAGAATAAGAAGAAAGGAGATGAAATTGAATCATTAGGCGAAGACTCAAGCTCCTTAGGAAGAGCTACAGACAGGTCAGAAAACTTTTTTCTTCTAGGTGGACTTATAGCTGTTCTTCTATCAGCCTGTACTGTAGGTATATCTTCTCAAAGATTTGCTCGAAGGCATATAAGTTATGTGGCTATCCTTAAAACCCTAGGGATGCAACTGAACCAAATAAGATCACTGTATTTGTTACTGTTTCTCTACATCACCCTCTTAACTTTATCACTAGGGTTAAGCCTAGGTTGGTTCTTGCAATCTAATTTTATTAGCCTAATGGATTCTTATTTTCCAACAGAATTACCTACGCCAGGATTTTACCCATTATATGTTACTTGCCTCACCGTTCTAATCTGCCAATTTGGTTTTATTTTTCCTCATATATCTAAGCTATTAGACATTTCTCCCATGCGCGTTCTTAGAAGTGACATAAGCTTTAACCAAAATATCTTACCCATGTTCTTCATGGGTTTAATGGCTTTTTTCTTACTACTCTATATTTATACGAACCAAATAACACTTTCCTTAATAATCTTTAGTGGAGTGATAGTTTTTTCTTTTATTGGAATAGGTTTCATTTATTTAATGCTGGGTAGAAGTAAATTGGGACTTGGCGCACAAGATCCAGTTAATTTAGCTCTTTCTGAATTAAGAAGAAGAAAGCTAAGTAATTCCTTTCAAATTTTTGCGTTTACCGTAGCTATTGGATTAAGTTTGATCACATTTTCAGCAAGTAAGAACTTATTAGGTAGTTGGCAAAATTCTATTCCAGAAGATTCTCCCAATAATTTTGCTATCAACATTACTAAAGAAGATAAAGATCTCATGAAACCTTTTTTATCTGAAAAAGGTGTTGAAATTAAAACATTCTTTCCGGTGGCAAACGCAAAAATTTTAAGAAAAGATGGCCAAGCTGAAATAGACAGAAATTTTAATATAACTTGGGTTGAAGATCTGCCAGATCAGAATGTAGTCTCAGCAGGGAATTGGTTTACAGAAGATGAAATAAATGGCCTCTCTATTTCAAGTGGAATCTCGGAAAGATACAATTTAGAGATTGGTGAACAAATCATAATCCAAATGGAAGATGGCGCCATAGAGACATTCATACAAAGCATAAGAACTGTTAATTGGGATAATTTTTCGCCTAATTTCTTTTTAATAGGACACCCTTCCCTTTTTGAAAAACAAACTTCCACCTTTATCACTTCTTTCTTCATACCAAAGAAAGATCAAAAAGTAGCATCGGATTTAATGAGAGAATTCAGGACAGTTTCTATCTTCTCAGTAGAAGAATTGATAAAGCAAGTTAGAGAAATAATCAATCAAGTAACGAAAGCTCTCAATTCAATACTGCTTTTAACATGTTTAAGTTCTATATTTTTGGCATTTTCAGCTTTACAAGACGGTTTTGATCAAAGGCGACACCAATCTGCCATATTAAGAACATTAGGAGCGACAAGCGGCTTGGTGCGAACATCTTCCTTAATTGAATTTTCAATATTGGGTTTATTGTCAGGGATATTGGGTTCATTAATGGCCCACACTGGGGTTTACTTTATTGAATCGAAGGTTTTTGAAGTAACTCCAAGTTTTTATCCTGAAATTTGGGTGATGGGACCTATTATAGGAATAGGTGTAGTTTCAGGATTATGTTTTTATCTGGTTAATGGTTTAATGAAACAATCACCCAGGGATCTTTTAAAGCTTCAAACATAAAAAAACCTGCTATAAAGCAGGTTTTTTTAGTCAAGATTAATAAGTTAACCTCCGAACCTCTTAGTAATGGATATACCTCCCATTCTAGGTAAAGTTGGAGTTACTGATCTTAAGAAACCTTGAGTCTCATCATCAGATGACATGTTTCTTACACCAATCTTATCCGTAACGTTGTTAATAAAGAACATGACATCAAGATCACCTTCATTATTTTTCCATGTTGCTTTCACATCTAACCTATGAAAAGCTGGAGAAGTATCTAAAGCTAATCCACTGTCATTCCAAATTATGGAATCAGTCCAAGAGAATCCTACTAAATAATCAATAGTTCCTCCTGATACGTCTTGAGTGTAATTAGACCAGAAAGACATTTTATTTTGAGGAATCCTTTCCATCTGTCTGCCTAGGACTGGCACTTCTCTTTCTTTAATTGAATAAAGTGAACCAGGAGCATTTGGGTTATCAGTATCGATGTTTCCGACGTTACCAAAAACATCAACAAGCTCTTTAGAATATCTAGCATCGGTGTAACTGTAGTTACCTCCAATTGTCCAGTTTGGCTGAGGCATATAAATTACTTCCGCCTCAAATCCATCTGTTTTTGATTCTGGATAAGCAATTACAGATGTGCTTGTTCCACCTAAGAAACTTTGAGCAGCAAACTGACCATGGATATTCTCATATAGGTAGCGATACATAGAAGCATTTACCTGCAATGTATTATCTAAATGAGATCCTTTATAACCAAGTTCTGTAGATTCAACTCTCTCTGAATCATAACTTGGGAAAGCAGAGAAATATCCTAAGTTAAATCCACCAGCTCTGTGTCCAGTTGTCTGAGACAAGTACCAAAGTACGTTATCTGCAGGAGAGTAATCAATATTTACTCGATAGTTAGATTCTTCGAAATCCCTCTCCATAGATCTATAGAAAGATCTAGAGTACGGAATACCTTTAAATCTTATAACACCCGTTCCAGTAGGAGAACCATCAGCATTTAAAGCGCCAGTGGCTACGTTAAAAGCTAAAAGGTTAGCAGGAGTTAATTCTACCTCGTTGTATTGAACTAAGTTTTCTTCAGCGACCTTCTCATCTTCGCTGTAAGATCCACCAAGTGTAATGGCCCAAGTTTCATTGATTTGATACTCAGTTTGAAAATAAATTGCGTAAGCATCTGTTTTGTTTTCAGTTTGCCAAACAAAAGTTGTTCCAAGTGAAGGATCAGGTCCATTTTTAAGAACAGCATTTTCTCCAGACCAAGGTCCAGAAACTATACATACTTGAGTTAGGGCTGGGTCTGCAAAATCAGGAACACCATACAAGCCTAATAAGCTCGCTACTCCACAACCAAAATCTCTAGCCGTGTAAGGTCCAGCCGTACCTGCAGAATAAGCGGGCACAGTTGGGTTGGCTCCGCCGTAAACGGCTACCGCAGTTAACATTTTCATGTAATCCGAAGCATCCGCTCCAGCTACAGCATCTACCGTAGCACCGTAATTAGCTGCAGTAGCATATCTTGGATCACCATTGGGGTTGAAGAAATCAAGGTCTTGATCAATCTCTTCATGGTATTCAAATAATCCACCTACGAAACTCCAGTTATCTGAAATGTCCCAAAATATTTGGATTTCGTTTTGCCAGTTTTCGTTTTCCTGCATAGCGTGGAATTGTTCATCATACGTTGGGTTTCCTGTTCTATCGTCATCGGTTACCCTTGTGTAAAGATAGTCAGTGTACGCACCAATGTATTTAATAGTTAAGTTGTCTTGAACATCCCAAACGTAATTGATAAGTCCACCTTGATGATCAAAATACTCATCGTTCATTCCATTAGTTGATGTAACTAGATCATCTCCATCAAGCGAAGGAACACTCTTACCATCACCAATCATAGTGGCATTTAATATGTTTTGATCATAACCATAAGCAAAGTTAGGGCTAACACCAGTACCAGCAAAAAGCGCAGGGTCAACACCTGGTACCAAGTGCTGTCCATATCTTGTTAAACCTTTGTGATTAAATGTATGAACCTTGTAACCCGGCGTAGTACAGTTAGGAACTGTTCTATCAACTAAACTAGAACACATAACACTTGGATCAACGGGTCTAAAACCATGAACCATAAGGTCATTTCTTCTTACACCAGAGTTATATTCACTAGTAGTTATAAGACCAGCACCTTGCGCAGAACTTAAAACTCTTCCGTAACTTCTTTCATTACCTCTAATATCTAAAGTGTGATTATCATTCTCCCACCTAATAGATAAAGTGTAGTTTTCATCTTGATAACTATCCAGGTCATCTCCGGCACCTAAATCTTTGATTGTACCGTCCCTTCCTCTATTTACAGCAATGACTCTCGCACTTAGATTATCTGTTAAAGGTGTATTTAAAAAACCATAAGCTTCAGACATTCCATAGCTACCAACTATAGTTCTGATCTCAGCTTCTTGGACTTGAGAAGCTTTCTTGGTTATAAAGTTAACCGCGCCACCAATACTGTTTCTTCCGTAAAGAGTACCTTGGGGTCCTCTAAGAATCTCAATCCTCTCTACGTCATACAAACCGTTATCAGTCGAAGCGATACCAAAGTCAACAGAATAAGCACCATCAACATATGTACCTACACCTGGGTCTCCACCAAGTGCTCTAAACATCCTTCCGATACCTCTAATAGAAATATCATAAGGTTGAATTGTTGTTGCAGGTATATAGTTCTGCAAGTCTTCCTGGTTCCTTAAGTTAAGGTCTTCAATAAGATTTTCGTCAAAAGCCGTGATAGAAATCGCAGTGTCTTGGATAGAAGACGCCTGCCTTTCGGCTGTAACGATAACCTCTTCGATACCTCCGCTATTTTCATCATCTGAAAACGCAAAAAAGGAAACCAAAGAAAGAGAAATGATATAAGTTAATTTTTTCATTAAAACTCCCCAAAGTTTTGTAAAAAGTTAAATCTTTTAAGTTTTTACTGTTTTTTTATAAATTCTTAACGATCTTTCCCTAGATCGACTATATATAACTAACAAAGTACCTGTATTTAACTAATGTTTCAAGGAAAATTTAAAATAAGGAAACTAAAGAATTGCTAGGATCTTGCTAGGTTATTTAATGTGACTACCTAATAAATCTTTAAAGTTATTACAATAAAATTTCTTCTTAGTAGCTTCATCAATTTCTAACATAGTCTTCTCAAACCTGGTAATTGGATCATCAGTGCCTTCATGATGAGGATAATCTGATGCAAACATAAGTAAATCTTCTGCTCCTGAAGTTAACAACCATCCTATATCTTCACCAGGGAATGGAGTAATTTTTATATGTTTTTGTACATATTCGGATGGTAGTTTCTTTACATGTGATAGATCTTGTATTCTTCTGAATGCTCTAAAAGACTGGTCTAAATGCTTCATCCATGAAATTATCCAAGATGCTCCCAGTTCAACCACACCTATCCTTAAATGAGGGAAACGTTCGAAAATCCCATCAAATATCATTGAAGCAAGAAATAATTCTGCATTGTAAGAAATTCCCATATAAGCCAGCGCGTCTCTCGGAGCATCCCCTTCTTTATGAACCGGGACAGAACTTGCGTTATTATAAAAAGAAAGCGGTACAGGATCCCAGCCACTATCCGCACCCACATGTAAAGTTATTGTTATATCTGAGTCTTGAACCTCTTGCCAGACAATATCGTAATCTGGATGTGTAAATGCCTTACACCCTTTTGGAGCAATAGTGTCTATGAGTATAACTGAGAAATTATTCTTAATTGCATCTTGGAGATACTTAAGAGCAACTTCTTCACCAAAATTAAATGGTATGTAAGCTGCTCCATACATTCTAGAATCAGCTTCGCAAAAACTTGCCATGCCTCTATTTAAGGCTTTTACACCTCCAAGAATAACGGAATCTTCTTTTGCTGCTAGAACTTGATCAAAAGCGCTTGTAGGAAAAACTATATGGCCTTTAAAACCTAACAGGTCATTAGCTAATTTTCTTTCGTTAGCATCGAAAGCTCCTAGACCATCCCAGCCTTTGTGCTTCCAACTCATGAATTCTTGTTTTGCTTGATTTAAGGCTTCTTCAGAAGACTGTCTATCTTGAAATCTATCTATTGCTTTATCAATCATAGATAAAGTTTCTTCGTTACCCTCGACTATGGGTTCTAATTTTTCTCTAATGTCTTTATCGGCAAATTCGTAAATCCAATCAGGCCTCTCCATCATGTGTGTATCTGCATCATAAATATCTTCTCTGTGGGCGTATTTCATAATTGCACTATACCAATTTAAAGAAGTGTTGAAAAAGAGGCTTAAACAATTAAAAGCTTTTTGTTAAAGCAACTAATTGTTTTAAGCATGAATCTATATCGCCATCATTGACGACAACATGATCCGCGTATTTTCTATACAAACTTAGTCTTTCATCATAAGTTTCTTGCAGACTTTGGTTTGGCTCTCTAACTAAACCCCTTTCTGAGAGATTTAAAATACGTTTAGATATATTTTCATAAGTCACATCCAAAAAAATGACTTCAGATTCTTTTCTTAGAAATTGCATGGCGTTATCAGAC
>CACDOC010000020.1 GCA_902554355.1 uncultured SAR86 cluster bacterium
CCTGGAGTTACAACCAGACCCATAACCCTAATAAGTGGAAAATCGCCATTTTGCGAAACTTTCTTTGATGACGCTATAGCTCCAAAAAAAGATTTAGTTGGAGGGCTGAATAAAGGTTGGACTGTTGCAAAAAGACTTTTAGAACATGAAAGAACAATGATTTCAAATATGGGCCTCGCAGGAGGAGGAGATGGGAGTGGAAGCAAAAAAATGTCTGGCTTAGCTAAAGTAAGTAAACAGTATGTCGGTGAAGACGAAAATAATAAAATAGCAAATCCAAGTTTAAGATCGAAAGTTGCAAAGCATGAAATGAACTCACGAGCATTTGGCTTAACTCTTCAGAGGATAGGCGAAGAAACGAAAGTAGGAGCTCCTAGTCCAGCTGCTGCAATGAGTAAGTATTATGGTACTGAACATAATAAGTTGAGGTATGAGTTACTGCTAGAAGCAATGGGCTCTAAGGCTCTTGGTTGGGAGGGAGACAGTTTTTCTCCTGAAGAATTGGCAATTACAAGGGATTGGTTAAGAACTAAAGCGAATTCCATAGAAGGAGGAACTTCTGAAGTACAACTTAACGTTATCTCAAAAAGAGTCCTTGGTCTGCCTGATTAAGGAGAGATAAAATGGCATTAATACTAAACGAAGAACAGCAATCTTTAAAAGATATTGCTAAAGACTTTCTTGAAAAGAATGCACCTGTTACCCATTTCAGAGAAATAAGAGATTCAGCTAATGAAACAGGTTACAGCCAAGAGTTATGGAAAAAGATGGCCGAACTTGGTTGGGCAGGTATTCTGGTTTCTGAAGAGTATGGAGGCTTTGAATTTGGAATGATGGGAATGGGAGGAATCCTCGAAGAAACTGGAAAAACTCTAACGCCCTCTCCTCTTTTTTCTACAGCGGTATTAGGTGCAAGCCTTTTAGAGATAGCAGGTAGTGATTCTCAAAAATCTAACTATCTACCAAAATTAGTATCTGGTGAACTAACTACTGCTTTTGCTCTTGAAGAAGGCAGTCATCATAACCCAACAAATATAACCACCAGCGCTAAAAAAGAAGGAGATAATTTTATAATAAACGGCAAGAAAACCTTCGTAATTGATGGTCATTCTGCAAATTTAATAATTATTGCTACTAGAACAAAAGGAGATGAAGACGATCCGAACGGTATCTCTTTATTTTGCGTTGATTCAGACAATAAAGATCTAAAAGTTGTTAGGCAAAGTATGGTGGATTCAAGAAATTCAGCTGAGTTAGAGCTAAAGAATGTCACTGTTTCCAAAGAAAACTTGCTAGGTGATATACATAATGCTTATTCTGTTATCGAGAATGTTTTAGACATTGCGAGAGTTGCTATCGCTGCAGAAATGTTAGGAAATGCCTCAAAAGCTTTTGAAATAACTCTTGATTACTTAAAAGAAAGGAAGCAATTTGGAGTCTTAATTGGTAGTTTCCAAGCTCTTAAGCACAGGGCAGCAGAAATGTATTCGGAAATAGAGTTAACAAAATCTGCAGTTGTATCTGCTATGAACGCGATAGATGAGAAATCAAATGATACTGCTAGACTTTCTAGTCTATGTAAATTTAAAGCTTGTGAAACTTCACACTTAGTATCGAATGAGTCTGTACAAATGCATGGAGGTGTTGGTGTTACTGATGAATATGATGTTGGGCTGTTCTTAAAAAGATCTAGAGTAGCGGAGCAAGTATTTGGTAATGCAGACTATCATGTAGATAGATATGCGACTCTAAGTGAATACTAAGTTCAGTAGTTCTATCAATAATAGCTCTTAAGTTTAGATATGGGCTTCCTAAAAGGGATAATCTGTTTTTTGTTGGTGGTCTTCAATACTCTTTTTTGGTGTATTTTCCTTTTAAGTTTTGCAGTAATTAAATTATTAATTCCTTTTGAATCGTCTAAAAGAATTTTTACTCATTTAATTATATTAATTGGTGAATGTTGGATATTTTGTAATGGTTTGTGGATTAAAATTTTCCATCAACCTAAATGGAAAGTGGAAGGTTTTGAAAAACTAGATAAAAATAACTGGTATCTCAGTATTGCTAATCACCAATCCTGGGCAGACATCTTTATTTTGCAATCCATTACCAACAGAAAGATACCCATGCTTAAGTTTTTTATGAAGGATGTATTAATCTGGGTTCCTGTGATAGGACTAGCCTGGTGGGCATTAGATATGCCATTTCTTAAAAGGTATTCTGAAGAGAAGATAAAACGCAACCCTGAACTGAGAGGAAAGGATATATCTTCTATGAAGAAATCTTTCACTAGATTTGCACGGTATCCCGTTTCAATTTTTATTTTTGCTGAAGGTACAAGATTTACAGAGCAAAAAGGTGAATCACAAAACTCTTCTTTTAATAACCTTCTATTGCCTAAACCTGGAGGAGTAGGACTAACCTTATCAACCATGCCTTATATTAATAAACTAATTGATTTCTCTATTAAATACGAAACTGATAGAAGAACTTTTTGGGATTTTCTTTGTGGAAAGATGAACGAGGCAACGATTAAAGTTAATGTGATTGATATTCCTCAAAAGCTCATAGGTGGGGAATATAGCGAAGATGAGAATTATAGAGACGATGTAAAAAATTGGTTATATGATATTTGGGATAAGAAGGATAAGTTCCTTAGTAGTTAGGAAAGGAGAAATTACATGATAGATCTTTATTACGCACCCACCCCTAACGGATGGAAAATTACCATCATGCTTGAAGAAGCACAGATGGATTACAAAGTTATACCCGTTAACCTAGGAGCTGGAGATCAATTTAAACCTGAATTCTTGAAAATTAGTCCTAATAATAGGATGCCAGCTATTGTTGATAGCGATGGACCTGGAGACGAAGAAATAAGTGTCTTTGAATCAGGGGCTATACTTATGTACTTAGGTGAAAAATCAGGTAAATTTTTTCCTCAATCAGACAAAGAAAGAATTAAAGTTCTAGAGTGGCTTTTTTGGCAAATAGGTGGCTTAGGCCCCATGGCTGGTCAAGTCAGTCATTTCGTTAACTACGCTCCTAATTTTCCTGGAGATCATTCTTATTCAGAGAAACGTTACAAGAATGAATATGACAGACTTCTGGGTGTAATGGATATGGTACTTGAAGAAAGAGAATTCTTAGCAGGAGATTATTCTATTGCTGATATGGCCTCTTTTCCTTGGGTTACAGCCTATAAGAGGTATGAAGTAGATTTAGATTCTTTTAAAAACGTAAGAAGATGGTTTGATGCCATAAAATCTAGACCTGCAGTAAGAAAAGGCATGGATGTAGGGAAAGAAAATAGAAATTTTGGTAAGGGAATTTCTAAAGAAAGTCTAAAAACTATGTTTGGACAGGACTCTAAAAGTATAAAAGAAGAAGCAGAAAAAAAATTAAAAGAATAGATTTAATCTTAAAGAAATTCTTTAATTAACTGTATTCTGTCATTTCCAAAAAACATATTACTTTCATCTATAAAGAAAGTTGGAGAACCGAAACCTCCTCTATCCATTAATTCTTGAGTGTTATTTATAAGTTTCTCTTTTGTATCTGGATCATTGATATAGAGAAGAAAATCTTGTTCATCCCAATTGAAAGGTTTGATTACTTGTAACAAGATTTCATCTGAAGAAATATCTTTTCCGTCAGTCCAATAAGATTTAAATATAGATTCCGCGTAATCTTCTATAGATAATTGATCAATAGCAAAAAAAGCTCCACGCATAGCTTTTACGCTATTGATAGGGAATATCTTGGGCCAGTTAATTGCAATGTTTCTTACAGTTGCCCAATCCAATAGATCTTTTTGTGAATAATCAGATTTTTCTTTGACGGGGTTCTTTCTAGACTCATAAACGCTTGGATTGATGGAATTGAATATCCCACCTACCAGTATAGGCTTCCATACTATATCTAAATCGTATTCCTCTTTTAAACCCAACAACCCCCTGAAGGACAAGTAAGTCCAGGGACTGCTGCAATCAAAGTAATATTCTATTTTTTTCATCAACCTTTTTGGTCAAGTAATTCTGACATTTGAGTAAACAATAAAGTTACGTCTTCTCTTTCTTGTTCGCCTCTAAACTCTCTATACAAAGAATTAATATTTACAGCTATTCTCTCTGCGTCTCCCCAAGAAGAAAAAGCAGAAAGGTCTATATCCTTGCAAGCTTCTTCAGCTTTCATTCCATTATCGTATCGAGTTTTAGCCTCGTCATGAATATACGAAAGATATTCTTGTACAGCCCTAACGCCTCTTTTATCTGTAACAGGACCGTGTCCAGGGACAACCGATTCTACGTCTAAAGCAATAATTCTTTTGCAAGCATCTATCCAATTGCTAATTGGTCCCGCCCATAGAATAGGATGGCCTTCTATAAACAAAATATCTCCTGTATAAACAACTTTATCATCAGGCACGTAGGCTACCACATCTCCGTTAGTGTGAGCAGGTCCTACTTCATATAATTCAACTACCTTATCACCTACCTTTTTAGTGGTTTCTTTGTTAAATGTTGTATTAGGTAGCTTCCTGGTAACGCCTGCAAAATCGAAATTACCAAAACACTGAGTAAAATATTCCCCCAACTTCCCCATGTTAGGAGCTTGAAGCAATAACCCAGCCATCATTTCAGGTGATTCATGATGCATCTCTTCTAGTGAAGCTTCACTAGAAATAATTACCTCGGTATTTACGCAGTTGTTCCCATTACAATGATCCCCATTAGAATGACTATTTACCAAAGCCACTATGTTTTTGAAAGCTAAAGGTTCAGCCTTCTCCATAACTATCAGCATTTCATTGGTAAGATTCTCATCAAATAATGTATCAACAATCAAAGATTCATCACCGTCGCAAATTAAACCCGCATTACTCCATCCCCAGCCACCATCAGGCTGTAAATAAGCATAAGAATTGTTTCCTAGATCGCATAGGCCTTTTTTATAGGGCCTTATGCCGAGGTTTATAAAATCTTTTTCATTCATACAGCAATCAAGATATCGTAAATAAAAATAAAATGAACCTAATTTTTATATAAAATAAATCTATATTATTTATACATCATTTTGTGAAGAAATCTAACTTAGTATTATTTTTTTTATTCCTGCTTTTAATTCAGAGGCTATATGCTGCGGAGACAATAAAATTAGATGAATTCTCTTACTCTGAAGATCAGATAGCTTTAGCTAAAGAAGTAATAAAAATCCTCGAAGAAGATCATTTCCTAAAAAAAAGTTTTGATTCAATTCACACGGAAGCCTTAGATCTCTACTTAGAAAGGCTAGACCCAAATAAAAATATCTTTCTTTCTAGCGAATTAACTAAATTTAAAGACGATATAGCCAACAAAGAAGATATTAACAAGAACCTTGAAGTTGCTTATGAGGCTTTTAAAGTATATGGCAAGCGTTATCAAAGTAGATACAATCTGCAAATAGATTTTCTTAAAAATATTTCTGAAAATGATCTTAAAAGTAAGAGAAAAATTTTAAGAGACAGATCTGAAGCAGAAAGGTTAGATTCTGTAGAAGAGTTAGAAAATTCATGGAAAGACTTAATAATAAATGATGTTATCCAACTTATGTTATCAGGTAATTCTGTAGAAGAGTCTGCTGAAAAAACTCTAAAAAGACTTAAAAACCAACTTAGCTATTTCAATCAAACTAGAAACGAAGATATATTTAATATCTATATAAATTCAATTTCTTCTATTTACGGCCCCCATACTTCGTACATGTCACCTAAGAATTCTGAGGATTTCGATATTAATATGAGTTTATCTCTAGAGGGTATAGGCGCCTTGCTATCTCCAGATGGTCCTTATACATCTATATCTTCTTTAATACCTGGAGGTCCTGCTGAAAAGTCTGGACTCTTAAAACCAAAGGATAAGATTATTGGTGTTGGGCAAGACGATGATGGGGAGATAGTGGACGTTGTAGGGTGGAGGCTTGATGATGTTGTAGAACTTATCAGAGGTCCGAAAGACTCCAAAGTAAGACTTGAAATAATTCCTGGAACCTCTCTTGATGATTCAGATACTAAAGAAATTCAAATAATAAGGAATCTGGTAAAGCTTGAAGATCAAGCAGCTGAAAAGAAAGTAATCAATATAGATAGGGGAAATAGAACTCTCAAAATAGGAGTTATTGAGTTGCCGGCTTTTTATTTTGATTTTGAAGCTTATCAAAAAAGAGACTATAACTATCGCAGTAGTAGTAAAGATGTAAAAAAACTTTTGAGAGAATTAAATCAAGAAAATATAGAAGGATTAATTCTAGATCTTAGAAATAATGGAGGGGGATCGCTTTACGAAGCAAATGCTCTTGCTCATTTGTTTATAGGTAGAGGAACCACTGTCCAAGTGAAAGATTCTAAAGGAAACATTCAAGGACTAGGGGAAAGATGGGGTTATCAATTCTTTGATAAACCACTCGTTGTGCTTGTTAATAAATTTAGTGCATCAGCGTCAGAAATCTTAGCTGGAGCAATTCAAGATTATAATAGAGGTATTGTTGTTGGGACGGATACTTTTGGAAAAGGAACCGTTCAAAAAGTTGATATGCTTTCGGCTGGTCAAATTAAATTTACTGAATCTAAATTTTATAGAGTTTCTGGAAGTAGTACTCAAAATAAAGGGGTGAATCCAGATATAGAAATTCCTACTAGCTTCGATGTAGATGAGATAGGTGAAAGTAAGCTTGATCGAGCACTTGAACATGACAATATCCCCACTACCTATTACAGAAACTTTAATCGTGTTAGCTCTTACGTATCCTCTTTAAAAGAAAAAAGTCGTAACAGAATAATTAATTCTTTGTTCTTTCAATCAATGGAAACTAGAAAGGAATGGAGGAAAGAAAATAATATTACTTTCTTGGATTTAAACCTAGATGAGAGAAGGGAGATAAAAGAAAATATAGAAGACTTTGTGTTATCAGAAGAAAATGACTTGAGACAAAAGCTTAAACTGCCTACTTACAAAAACTACCAAGAGTTTCTTGATAGGGAAGAAGATCCAGATTCATTAAACGTAGAATTTAATGTTTTAGATGAAGCAGCCAATATTCTAGGCGATCTAATTGAAATAAAATCTGAACCTATATTAGCCTCACTCGAAAGAGCTAGTTAAATATGAAAATAGTTTCTTTTAATATAAATAGTATTAGAGCTAGACCGCATCAAGTTGAAGCTATAGTTAAAAAGCACAACCCGGATGTAATAGGTTTACAAGAAACTAAAGTTCATGACGATCAATTTCCTCATGAAATTGCAGATTCAATAGGATATCAAGCTCACATTCATGGCCAGAAGGGACATTATGGAGTGGCTATATTGACCAAAGAAACACCTAAAAAAATAATCAAAGGCTTTGAGGGTGATAAAGAAGATTCTCAAAGAAGATTTATTTCAACAAGCCTAAAGAAAGGAAGTAAATTAATTCATTTACTGAATGGTTATTTTCCTCAAGGAGAAGAAAGAGATCATCCAATAAAATTCCCCGCTAAAGTTAAATTCTATAAAGATTTAATTAAGCACCTTAAAAAAAACTATGATCCTAAAGATCTTCTGATAGTCATGGGCGACTTGAATATTTCTCCTCAAGACATAGACATTGGTATCGGAGAGGAAAATAAAAAAAGGTGGCTCAGAACGGGAAAATGTAGTTTTTTGCCTGAAGAGCGAGAGATGTTGGGTAAATTAACTTCATGGGGACTATATGATTCTTATAGAACAATTAACCCAGAAGTTAATGATAAATTCAGTTGGTTTGATTATAGGAGTAAGGGTTTCGAGGATAAACCCAAGAGAGGGCTTAGAATAGATCACATATGGGTAACAGAAAAATTGAACTCTAAAGTTGAAGAAGTTGGAATTGATTATGACATCAGGGGCTTGGAAAAGCCTTCAGATCATGCCCCCATTTGGACAAAGTTTAATCTTTAGATCTTCTTTCTGTAAAAAACTTTTTAAGTAATTCTGAAGATTCTTCTTGTAACGGGCCTTGTTCAAACTGTACTCTGTGATTAGTAAAGTTTGCTTCTAGAAAATTGCCATTACTTACTACGGCTCCAGACTTCTTGTCTGTAGTTGAAAATATCACTTTATCAAACCTTGCATGGATAAGAGCTCCACAACACATCAAGCACGGCTCAAGCGTCACGTACATTTTTGCACCAGGCATTCTGTAGTTACCCATCTTTTTAGCAGCCTTTCTTATAGCTTCTATTTCAGCATGAGAAGTAGGGTCTGTTTTATGTATAGATTCATTATGGGCAGCAGATATTATTTCATTCTCATAGACAACAACGGCTCCTACAGGGATTTCCTCTTTACCAAACCCTAAAAGAGCTTGTTCAAAAGCTTTACTCATAAAGATCAAATCTTTATCCATTCAATTGAGTCCTGGACTTTAGAAGCTTTGTCATTTTAAACATTTTTACTTTATTCCCTTTTTTACTTTCATAAATTGTCTCTTCATCAATTTTATATCCTCTTTCTTTATATAAATGCAGACCTGACAAAGTAGCCATTAATTCACATTTTTTAAAACCAGAGTTAAAAGCTTCTTTTTCTGCTAATTTTAAAATTAAAGTTCCAACTCCTTTTCTTGCCCAATCAGGATTTGTGTACATGGCCCTTATTTTGGCAGCATCATTATTAGGGTCTAGAAAATCATCAGAACGGTTAGGAGTATGATTTCCTCCAAAAAGTGTTTTTCTATTACTCCAACCACCACAGCCAACCAAAATTTCACCATGAAATATTAAAAAATAAGTCTTATCTTTTATAAGCTGATCATCAAGACCCATAGATTCAAAAGAAGCTTCTAATTCCTCTTCATCAACATAATAACCCAAAAGTTTTGTTATAGATTGGTGCATTAACCCTTCTATCCTAGGGATATCGTCTAATTTAGCTATTCTATGTTTAAATTCCATAAAAGGTACATATATTAAAAAAGGTACATATATAATCCTTTATATTTAAACCTTTGCTTAATTTTATAAGTTTTATAGGTTTATTTAAAGTTTGCATTAGCAGTAAACGCTCTATAAAATGCGAGTTATTCGTGCTTTGATCCTATTGTAGCGATCTGAGCCATTTTTATTAATAAATTTGGGGTAAAACTTATGTTTAAATTTAGAATAAGCGGTATTGCTGTCGCTTTATCTCTTCTCTTACTTCCAACCCTACCGTCTTTTGCAGTAGCAGCTGACGAAGTGGAAGAAGTTGTAGCTGTTGGTACAAGAAGAGAAGCTAGATCAGTTGGGGACTCTCCAGCTCCGGTAGATATTATTAGTGGATCTGATTTCACTAACCAAGGAGCGGCAGATCTGCCTGATATGATCAGAACACTAGTACCTTCTTTTAATGTCAACACACAACCAATTAGTGATGCGGCAACCTTAATAAGGCCTGCAAACCTTAGAGGTCTTCCGCCAGACAATATGCTGGTATTGACCAATGGAAAAAGGAGACATAGAGGTGCTGTAATATCATTCCTAGGAAGTGGAATATCTGATGGTGCGCAAGGACCTGACATTTCTGCTATTCCTTCAATAGCTTTAAAGCAAGTTGAAGTCTTAAGAGACGGAGCTGCTGCACAGTACGGTTCAGATGCTATTGCTGGAATCATGAATTTTGTCTACAGAGATAATGCGGAAGGAACTCAACTTGAAATCAGAACTGGTGAGTATGCTGATGGTGACGGTGACATGTATAGAGTTGCTGCCAACGTAGGTATGCCCTTCACTGCAAATGGTTTTGCAAATATATCAATAGAAGTTCAAGATTCTGACCCTACAAGCAGAAGTGTCCAAAGAGGTGATGCTCAAGCTTTGTATGATGGCGGAAATGCAGCAATTTGGAATTATCCAAATCCTGCACAAGTCTGGGGTTCTCCTAAAGTTAGTGATGATATTAAATTAGTAGCTAACATAGGACTAGAACTTGATTCTTCTAAAGAATTTTATTTATTTGGTAATTATGCTGAAAGAAAAGTGCTTGGTGGTTTCTTCTTTAGAAATCCAACCAATAGAGGTGGTATTTTCTCTACTGACGGTGGTGCAACTCGTCTAGTAGGTGACGTAGCTCAAGCTACTACCGGTGCAGCTAGGACTTGTCCTGTTGTTCCAGTTCCTGCTTCAGGTGCAGGTTCAGCAACAGACACTGCATTAGCAGCAATAATTGCTAATCCAAACTGTTTTGTATTCAACCAAGTATTCCCAGGTGGATTCACTCCAAGTTTTGGTGGAGATGTAATGGACTTTGCTGTTGCAGCAGGAATCAAAGGTACTACTAAAGGTGGAACAATGTATGACGTTAGCTTAAGTATTGGTGAAAATACAGCTGATTATTATATTGAAAATACACTTAACGGATCTCTCGGTCCTAAATCTCCTACATCTTTCAATCCAGGAAGTTATATACAACTTGAAAAGAACTTTAACGTTGATTTAGTTACTCAAGTTAATGTAGAAGGTTGGGCTTCTGACCTTAACGTAGCTTACGGATTAGAATTTAGAGAAGAACAATTTACTGTTGTTTCAGGAAACAAAGAAAGTTGGGAAATTGGACCTTATTTTGACCAAGGTTTTGGAATAGGATCAAACGGATTTGGTGGATTCAACCCAGACATGGCTGGTGTATGGGATAGAAATAACGTTGCTCTTTATGTTGATTTAGAAGCTGATCTAACTGATAAAATTCTACTTGGGTTAGCAGGACGTTATGAAGATTTTGATACTTTTGGATCTACAAGTAACTTCAAACTATCTGGTCTATTTAAGGCTTCTGATAGAGTTAATTTAAGATTCACAACAAGTACCGGCTTCAGAGCTCCGACTCCTGGACAAGCTAATATTTCCAATATTTCTACTGTTGCAGGTAGCGATGGAGTTTTATTCCAAAAAGGAACACTATCTCCTACTAACCCTGTATCTGTAATATATGGTGGTAAAGAGCTTGGTCCTGAAGAATCAACAAACGTAAGTTTTGGTATGGTTTTTGATGTGACTGATGCACTTAATGTGACTATAGATGCTTATTCAATTGAGCTTGAAGATAGAATTACACAAGGTGATGACGTTTCTTTAACAGCTGCTGATATAGCTAACTTACAGGCTCAAGGAGTCCCTGGTGCAGGTGACTTAACTAACTTCCGTTTCTACGTAAATGATTACGATACGACAACAGATGGTATAGATCTTGTAGCTACTTATTCGGCAGAAATGGGTAATGGAACTACTGACTTTACTTTTGTACACAGTAAAACAACTACCGAAGTTGATAAGACGAGCGGTTTAGTTGGTGCTCAAAGAATAGGTCAACTTGAATCCCTATTACCAGAAACTAGATGGAATTTGTCTGCGGTTCATAATACTGGCGATTACAGAATACTTGCTAGATATAACTATGTAGATGAATGGCTTTGGTGGTCTGGTTCTGGAACTAGTACAACGGTAGGTGATATGTCTACTCTTGACCTAGAAGTCTCTGCAGACATGGGAGATTATACTCTTACTCTAGGGGCGCAAAACCTTACTGATGAATATCCAGATAATCCTTCTGCAACTTTATGTTGTGGAATGAAATATCCTGAAGGATCTCCATTTGGTTTTAATGGAGCGTTCTACTACTTCAAGTTAGGCTTAGACTTTTAATATAAAGTCTTATAAGAAAGGGCGCTTTATGCGCCCTTTTTTTTGAACCAATTTATTTTGAATAAACTACTTTTCCACCAACAATAGTCTTAACCACTTCAGCCGTCATGATTTCCTCTTCAGGAATTACCATTATGTCTTTGGAGAAGATTGTAAAGTCAGCTAGCTTGCCTACCTCAATGGTTCCTTTGATATCTTCTTCAAAAACTGTATAAGAAGCCCAGATTGTAAACATCTTTAATGCTTCTTCTCTTGTAACTGCTTGTTCCAAATGCCATCCTTCGTCATAGAATCCGTCTAAATCTTTTCGGCTAACAGCAGCTTTGAATTCTATTCTAGGGTCTCCTATTTCAACTGGTGCGTCAGAGCCTCCAGCGATTACCACTCCTAGATCTAGAAGACTCCTCCATGGATAAGCATTACTTAATCTCTCGTATCCTAATCTTTTGTAAGCAAAATGAAGATCGCCTATTGCGTGAGAAGGTTGCATTGATGCAATAACCTCTAAATCTTTAAATCTAATTTGATCTTCTGGCCTAATATTTTGGGAGTGTTCTATCCTCCACCTAGGATTAGTTATAGTCCTTTCTTTATCATTTACCATGCTGAAGGCTTCTTCATACCAATCCAAAACCGTCTTATTCCCAAGGTCGCCTATTGCATGAGTTTCTATCTGTATTCCGTTTTCTAGAGCTTTAATTAGTGTAGGCATGGTCTCATCTTTTTTTAATATGAGCAGTCCTTCGGTGTCATAATCTTCGTATTTATTAAAAAACACAGCGCCTCTTGACCCTATAGCTCCATCCGCTACTAACTTTATACCTCTAGCAGTTAACTGATGTTGGTTGTCTAAAAAAGGTCCATTATTTAATAATTCTTGTGCATCTTTAGTATTCTCAACATAAAGTTGAACTCTGATAGGAAGATTACCTTCATCCTTTATTTCTTTTAATATCTCAAAATCTTGTAAGGGAGATCCTGCATCATGAACTTGTGTCCAACCCATCCTAGCATTTACTTCTAGTCCTGCTTCTATAGCCTGTCTCTCCTGTTTACGGCTTTTCTTTGGAATTAAATTTTCAATCAGCAAAGAGAGGTTCCAGGAATTATTTCAAGTCTTACTTTGGAGTCTTTCGGACCTCTGATAAGTTCTACAACATCATCAAGCCTCCACCCTACAACGTCCACTATCTCCCCATCATCGTCTTGCCCAACACCAATAATCTTATCCTTTGGTTTTAAGAGTCCAGACTTTTCAGCAGGACCTCCAGGTATTAAAGAAGATATAGATGTATAAGGACCATCTGGAGATAGCAAGGCGCCTATACCCTCTAGAGATAAACTCATATTAATATCGAAATCCTCAGAATTCTTAGGTGACATGTACGAAGTATGGGGGCCGTAAATAGAAGAAATTGAATTTATATAGATATTAAATATATCTTCGTTTCTAGTTTGATTGAAATAGCTAAGTTGGTTTTTAAGTCTTTTTAGAGTTTTTTCAGCAGACTCTTCTACAGAATTACCTGATAACATAAGTTGGATAACATCATTTATTATTAAGTCTTTCCATGAATTTTCTAACTCTTCTACAGAATCTAACCTTTCTGCTTCAGATCTGTCTCTTAAAATTTTTCTCTTACTTTTAAGATCATTTTCAGAAATATTTTTAAGAAAATCTATTTGCAGATTGTATCTACTTTGATAACGCTTGCCATATACTTTAAAAGCCTCATAAGCAACTTCAAGGTTCTTGTTAATATCTTCTTTGTTGGCTATATCGTCTTTAAATTTAGTTAATTCGCTAGAAAGAAAGATATTTTTATTTGGGTCTAGCCTTTCTAAGTAGAGATCTAAGGCTTCCGTGTGAATTGAATCAAAACTTTTTTTTAGGAAATGATCTTCTTCGAGGATTTTTATTACTTCTTTAGCTAAAGCTATCTGATCTTCAGAGTAAGAGAATTCATCTAATTTTATTGTCTCCGCAGCATATAGCCTCTGAATTAAAAGCAGGAATAAAAAAAATAATACTAAGTTAGATTTCTTCACAAAATGATGTATAAATAATATAGATTTATTTTATATAAAAATTAGGTTCATTTTATTTTTATTTACGATATCTTGATTGCTGTATGAATGAAAAAGATTTTATAAACCTCGGCATAAGGCCCTATAAAAAAGGCCTATGCGATCTAGGAAACAATTCTTATGCTTATTTACAGCCTGATGGTGGCTGGGGATGGAGTAATGCGGGTTTAATTTGCGACGGTGATGAATCTTTGATTGTTGATACATTATTTGATGAGAATCTTACCAATGAAATGCTGATAGTTATGGAGAAGGCTGAACCTTTAGCTTTCAAAAACATAGTGGCTTTGGTAAATAGTCATTCTAATGGGGATCATTGTAATGGGAACAACTGCGTAAATACCGAGGTAATTATTTCTAGTGAAGCTTCACTAGAAGAGATGCATCATGAATCACCTGAAATGATGGCTGGGTTATTGCTTCAAGCTCCTAACATGGGGAAGTTGGGGGAATATTTTACTCAGTGTTTTGGTAATTTCGATTTTGCAGGCGTTACCAGGAAGCTACCTAATACAACATTTAACAAAGAAACCACTAAAAAGGTAGGTGATAAGGTAGTTGAATTATATGAAGTAGGACCTGCTCACACTAACGGAGATGTGGTAGCCTACGTGCCTGATGATAAAGTTGTTTATACAGGAGATATTTTGTTTATAGAAGGCCATCCTATTCTATGGGCGGGACCAATTAGCAATTGGATAGATGCTTGCAAAAGAATTATTGCTTTAGACGTAGAATCGGTTGTCCCTGGACACGGTCCTGTTACAGATAAAAGAGGCGTTAGGGCTGTACAAGAATATCTTTCGTATATTCATGACGAGGCTAAAACTCGATACGATAATGGAATGAAAGCTGAAGAAGCTTGCAAGGATATAGACCTTTCTGCTTTTTCTTCTTGGGGAGACGCAGAGAGAATAGCTGTAAATATTAATTCTTTGTATAGAGAGTTTAGAGGCGAACAAGAAAGAGAAGACGTAACTTTATTGTTTACTCAAATGTCAGAATTACTTGACCAAAAAGGTTGATGAAAAAAATAGAATATTACTTTGATTGCAGCAGTCCCTGGACTTACTTGTCCTTCAGGGGGTTGTTGGGTTTAAAAGAGGAATACGATTTAGATATAGTATGGAAGCCTATACTGGTAGGTGGGATATTCAATTCCATCAATCCAAGCGTTTATGAGTCTAGAAAGAACCCCGTCAAAGAAAAATCTGATTATTCACAAAAAGATCTATTGGATTGGGCAACTGTAAGAAACATTGCAATTAACTGGCCCAAGATATTCCCTATCAATAGCGTAAAAGCTATGCGTGGAGCTTTTTTTGCTATTGATCAATTATCTATAGAAGATTACGCGGAATCTATATTTAAATCTTATTGGACTGACGGAAAAGATATTTCTTCAGATGAAATCTTGTTACAAGTAATCAAACCTTTCAATTGGGATGAACAAGATTTTCTTCTCTATATCAATGATCCAGATACAAAAGAGAAACTTATAAATAACACTCAAGAATTAATGGATAGAGGAGGTTTCGGTTCTCCAACTTTCTTTATAGATGAAAGTAATATGTTTTTTGGAAATGACAGAATACAGTTAATTAAAGAATTTCTTTAAGATTAAATCTATTCTTTTAATTTTTTTTCTGCTTCTTCTTTTATACTTTTAGAGTCCTGTCCAAACATAGTTTTTAGACTTTCTTTAGAAATTCCCTTACCAAAATTTCTATTTTCTTTCCCTACATCCATGCCTTTTCTTACTGCAGGTCTAGATTTTATGGCATCAAACCATCTTCTTACGTTTTTAAAAGAATCTAAATCTACTTCATACCTCTTATAGGCTGTAACCCAAGGAAAAGAGGCCATATCAGCAA
The DNA here is from genome assembly GCA_902554355.1 of uncultured SAR86 cluster bacterium. Lineage (GTDB taxonomy): Bacteria > Pseudomonadota > Gammaproteobacteria > Magnimaribacterales > Magnimaribacteraceae. The sequence continues at coordinate 15,639 of CACDOC010000020.1, forward strand.
TAGAATAATCTCCTGCTAAGAATTCTCTTTCTTCAAGTACCATATCCATTACACCCAGAAGTCTGTCATATTCATTCTTGTAACGTTTCTCTGAATAAGAATGATCTCCAGGAAAATTAGGAGCGTAGTTAACGAAATGACTGACTTGACCAGCCATGGGGCCTAAGCCACCTATTTGCCAAAAAAGCCACTCTAGAACTTTAATTCTTTCTTTGTCTGATTGAGGAAAAAATTTACCTGATTTTTCACCTAAGTACATAAGTATAGCCCCTGATTCAAAGACACTTATTTCTTCGTCTCCAGGTCCATCGCTATCAACAATAGCTGGCATCCTATTATTAGGACTAATTTTCAAGAATTCAGGTTTAAATTGATCTCCAGCTCCTAGGTTAACGGGTATAACTTTGTAATCCATCTGTGCTTCTTCAAGCATGATGGTAATTTTCCATCCGTTAGGGGTGGGTGCGTAATAAAGATCTATCATGTAATTTCTCCTTTCCTAACTACTAAGGAACTTATCCTTCTTATCCCAAATATCATATAACCAATTTTTTACATCGTCTCTATAATTCTCATCTTCGCTATATTCCCCACCTATGAGCTTTTGAGGAATATCAATCACATTAACTTTAATCGTTGCCTCGTTCATCTTTCCACAAAGAAAATCCCAAAAAGTTCTTCTATCAGTTTCGTATTTAATAGAGAAATCAATTAGTTTATTAATATAAGGCATGGTTGATAAGGTTAGTCCTACTCCTCCAGGTTTAGGCAATAGAAGGTTATTAAAAGAAGAGTTTTGTGATTCACCTTTTTGCTCTGTAAATCTTGTACCTTCAGCAAAAATAAAAATTGAAACGGGATACCGTGCAAATCTAGTGAAAGATTTCTTCATAGAAGATATATCCTTTCCTCTCAGTTCAGGGTTGCGTTTTATCTTCTCTTCAGAATACCTTTTAAGAAATGGCATATCTAATGCCCACCAGGCTAGTCCTATCACAGGAACCCAGATTAATACATCCTTCATAAAAAACTTAAGCATGGGTATCTTTCTGTTGGTAATGGATTGCAAAATAAAGATGTCTGCCCAGGATTGGTGATTAGCAATACTGAGATACCAGTTATTTTTATCTAGTTTTTCAAAACCTTCCACTTTCCATTTAGGTTGATGGAAAATTTTAATCCACAAACCATTACAAAATATCCAACATTCACCAATTAATATAATTAAATGAGTAAAAATTCTTTTAGACGATTCAAAAGGAATTAATAATTTAATTACTGCAAAACTTAAAAGGAAAATACACCAAAAAAGAGTATTGAAGACCACCAACAAAAAACAGATTATCCCTTTTAGGAAGCCCATATCTAAACTTAAGAGCTATTATTGATAGAACTACTGAACTTAGTATTCACTTAGAGTCGCATATCTATCTACATGATAGTCTGCATTACCAAATACTTGCTCCGCTACTCTAGATCTTTTTAAGAACAGCCCAACATCATATTCATCAGTAACACCAACACCTCCATGCATTTGTACAGACTCATTCGATACTAAGTGTGAAGTTTCACAAGCTTTAAATTTACATAGACTAGAAAGTCTAGCAGTATCATTTGATTTCTCATCTATCGCGTTCATAGCAGATACAACTGCAGATTTTGTTAACTCTATTTCCGAATACATTTCTGCTGCCCTGTGCTTAAGAGCTTGGAAACTACCAATTAAGACTCCAAATTGCTTCCTTTCTTTTAAGTAATCAAGAGTTATTTCAAAAGCTTTTGAGGCATTTCCTAACATTTCTGCAGCGATAGCAACTCTCGCAATGTCTAAAACATTCTCGATAACAGAATAAGCATTATGTATATCACCTAGCAAGTTTTCTTTGGAAACAGTGACATTCTTTAGCTCTAACTCAGCTGAATTTCTTGAATCCACCATACTTTGCCTAACAACTTTTAGATCTTTATTGTCTGAATCAACGCAAAATAAAGAGATACCGTTCGGATCGTCTTCATCTCCTTTTGTTCTAGTAGCAATAATTATTAAATTTGCAGAATGACCATCAATTACGAAGGTTTTCTTGCCGTTTATTATAAAATTATCTCCTTCTTTTTTAGCGCTGGTGGTTATATTTGTTGGGTTATGATGACTGCCTTCTTCAAGAGCAAAAGCAGTAGTTAGTTCACCAGATACTAATTTTGGTAGATAGTTAGATTTTTGAGAATCACTACCTGCTATCTCTAAAAGGCTTGCACCTAATACCGCTGTAGAAAAAAGAGGAGAGGGCGTTAGAGTTTTTCCAGTTTCTTCGAGGATTCCTCCCATTCCCATCATTCCAAATTCAAAGCCTCCATACTCTTCAGAAACCAGAATACCTGCCCAACCAAGTTCGGCCATCTTTTTCCATAACTCTTGGCTGTAACCTGTTTCATTAGCTGAATCTCTTATTTCTCTGAAATGGGTAACAGGTGCATTCTTTTCAAGAAAGTCTTTAGCAATATCTTTTAAAGATTGCTGTTCTTCGTTTAGTATTAATGCCATTTTATCTCTCCTTAATCAGGCAGACCAAGGACTCTTTTTGAGATAACGTTAAGTTGTACTTCAGAAGTTCCTCCTTCTATGGAATTCGCTTTAGTTCTTAACCAATCCCTTGTAATTGCCAATTCTTCAGGAGAAAAACTGTCTCCCTCCCAACCAAGAGCCTTAGAGCCCATTGCTTCTAGCAGTAACTCATACCTCAACTTATTATGTTCAGTACCATAATACTTACTCATTGCAGCAGCTGGACTAGGAGCTCCTACTTTCGTTTCTTCGCCTATCCTCTGAAGAGTTAAGCCAAATGCTCGTGAGTTCATTTCATGCTTTGCAACTTTCGATCTTAAACTTGGATTTGCTATTTTATTATTTTCGTCTTCACCGACATACTGTTTACTTACTTTAGCTAAGCCAGACATTTTTTTGCTTCCACTCCCATCTCCTCCTCCTGCGAGGCCCATATTTGAAATCATTGTTCTTTCATGTTCTAAAAGTCTTTTTGCAACAGTCCAACCTTTATTCAGCCCTCCAACTAAATCTTTTTTTGGAGCTATAGCGTCATCAAAGAAAGTTTCGCAAAATGGCGATTTTCCACTTATTAGGGTTATGGGTCTGGTTGTAACTCCAGG
>CACDOC010000021.1 GCA_902554355.1 uncultured SAR86 cluster bacterium
ATAACCTTTTATCATTTCTATACCCAAAGAAGCTCTGGGTATAAAAAACATCGTGCTACTTATCCTCGTAATAACAATGAACAAAAGTAATTGTAAAAATAAAGCAAATTGACTTTCGCCTAATTGGACGTTAAATAAAAGGAAAATACCTAAGGCAAACCCTATTAATCCAAAGGCCATAAACGGAATTCTTCTTCCATAACGAGAGTTAGTCCTATCCGACATACCTCCAATCATTGGGTCTGTGAAAGCGTCAACAAACAAAGATAAGGCGATACCTAATCCACATAAAAAAGGCTCTAAACCAAGCACTTGGTTGTAGAAGTAAAGGAGGAACATACCCAAAAAGGCTTCACTAGCTGCTCCACCTACGTTTCCTAATGCCCAGGTATTTAGATATTTTTTTTGGAGTTCTTCCACTTTTTTTATGTGTCCAAATTTAAAGCTGGAGCGAGATACGAGAATTGAACTCGTCTCTCAACCTTGGCAAGGTTGCGTAATACCACTATACCAATCTCGCTAATTCAGAACGGAGCATTATAGACGATTTTTTTTAACTATCGATTCCTTTTAGCTGAAGGTGTCTCTAAGAATATTTTTCTGTACTTTGCCCATAGCATTTCTTGGTAATTGTTTAATAAACTTAACTTCTTTAGGTACTTTAAATCCAGCTAATTGGTTTTTTATCTCAGCTATAACTTCTTTTTCATCAAGAGTTAACTCTTCACTAGAAACTATAATTGCTACTACCTTTTCACCAAGATCTTCGTCATTTAAACCAATAACTGCAGATTCTTGTACTCCTTCAATTTTATCGATTAAAGATTCAATCTCTTTTGGGTATACATTTAGACCACCAGAAATGATCATGTCTTTTGATCGACCGATAATACTGATGTACCCATCTTCATCAATCACTCCTTTATCTCCCGTATTAAAAAAACCATCTTCTGAAAAATCTTCTTTGGTCTTTTCTGGCAGGCCCCAATAACCTTTAAAAACGTTCGGGCCTTTAACTTGTAAATTTCCTATCTCTCCTTGAGGAAGTAAATTGTTTTCTTCATCTACTACCACAACTTCTACATCGTCAAGAGGCAAACCAACGGTTCCTGCTTTTCTAGCACCTTTTAAAGGATTTGATGTATTCATATTGGTTTCAGTCATTCCATACCTTTCTAAAATTAAATGATTTGTTCTCTGATTAAATTCGTTAAAAGTTTCATCCAATAAGGGTGCCGAGCCTGAAATAAATAATCTCATCTTCTCTGTTAATTTTGAGTTAAGAGCATCATGCTTTAGCAGTCTTGTGTAATAAGTGGGAACACCCATCATTACTGTGCAATCGGGTATGGAATTCAAAACTTCTTCTGCTTTAAAAGAATGATGCCACTTTAGTCTCGATCCACTCATCAAAACACAACCTAATGCCACGAAAAGACCATGCACATGATATATAGGCAAGGCGTGTAGTAGACAATCGGATTGTTCAAAGCCCCAAGTTTTTACGAGAGTCTTTGCGTTTGAAGCTATATTTCCATGTGAAAGCATAATCCCTTTTGGTTGACCGGTTGTTCCAGAAGAATAAAGCAATGCTGCTATATCTTCCTGTTCGCAATCAACTGTGACAAAGTCACTATCTTTGGCAGCAATACTTGAAAAATCACCACTTCCATCATCATTCAGGGTAAATAGATTATTAATATTGTGTTCGAGATTTAACTCAGCAATATTCGAAATAGTCTCTTGATTAGAAATAAACATTGAAGGCTTAGCATCCTCTAAGAAATAACTTAATTCCTTCTCTTTATATGCTGAATTCAATGGATGGAAAATAATATTAGACCTTACACAGGCAAGATATAAGTAGAGCATTTCAATGCATTTACTTACTTGCACCGTAACACGATCACCTTCAGAAAGACCTAATTCCTTAAGTCCATTAGCTAACTTAGCCGTTTCAGAGTCTAATTCTCTGTAGGTAATTTCTAAGCCTTGATCATCAAAAAGAAATTGACCTTCAAGATTCTTACTGAAACCTTCTTTATAACTTGTATAAAGATTACCTTTAGAGGTCATTTTATTTACCTGGCTGTTTGACCGTCGTCTATCTTTATGCAGGTTCCTGTTACGCACTCTGAAGATGGAGAAACTAAAAAGAGTAATGTCGAGTCCATTTGCTCAGGAGAACAAATTCTCTTTCTAGGAAGAGTTTGACTTACATCCCCTATTCTCTCCAACATTCCATCTAACATCTCAGAAGAAAACATACCAGGAGCAATAGCATTCACATTAATGTGATGTTTCGCCCATTCAACTGAAAGAGCTTCGGTCATTCTTACAATTGCTGATTTTGTAGTTGAATACAAAACCGCAGCAGAATTAGGTGTGGTATTAAATGCTGCTAAAGACGAAATATTAACCATCCTTCCAGGTTCTTTTTTTTCAATTAACTTTCTCGCGACTTCATTTGATAACAGATAAGGCCCTACTAGGTTAGTATCTATTACGCCGTCTATTAATTCATCGCTTTGTTTAATAGCCCATTGAGCATCAACCATACCTGCATTATTGATAAGTGTATTAATGGTACCTAATTCATCTTCAACTTTTTTAACGGCTGCTCGAATACTTTCTCTATCTACCATGTCTATAGGGACAACCATACACTCTCCACCATCCGACCTAATCTCTTCAGCTAAAGTTTCAAGTTTTTCTACTCTTCTAGCTGAAAGAGCGACTTTTGCTCCGCACTTAGCTAATACTTTAGAAAATCTATAACCTAAACCAGATGAAGCTCCGGTTACCAAAGCAACTTGATTAGACAAATCTACTGAAAAGTTAGGGGTTTCAAATTCACTCATTTTATTTCCTCTTAAGTTTGAATGGATAATTTATAACTAGTAAATCAAGAAATCCACACTAATCAATATTTAATTACCTTAATGTATAATTAATGCAAGAGGTAAATTATGAATACAAAAAACCCTACATCTAAACCCACTAGGAAAGAGGCAGAAGATGCAGTTAGAACCTTAATTTCTTGGGCAGGAGACGACCCAAAGAGAGAAGGACTTATTGAAACGCCAAAAAGAGTGGTTAAATCATATGAAGAATTTTATGACGGATACGGTCAAGATCCAGCTGAAATTCTTTCTAAAGTTTTTGAAGAAATTGAAGGTTACGATGAGATAGTGCTAGTGAAAGATATTCTGTTGGAATCTCATTGCGAACACCACATGGTTCCTATATTGGGAAAAGCTCATGTTGCCTATTTACCTGACAAACGCGTTGTGGGTTTAAGTAAATTAGCGAGAGTTGTGGACTTGTATGCAAAAAGACTTCAAACCCAAGAAACTATGACAGCTCAAATAGCTGACACTATCAATGACGTTCTAAAGCCCAAAGGAGTTGCCGTTGTTATTGATGCAGAACATCAGTGCATGAGCAGTAGAGGTGTATCAAAAAAAGGTACAAGTACTGTAACAAGCAGAATGCTTGGAGTTTTTAGAGATAATCAAAAATCTCGTATGGAATTCATGAACCTTATTGCCCTATAAAATTAATGTAATTTATTAGCTATAATTTTTAATGACCTTTATTTAGATTTATCTTAATATTTTAGACAAACTGGGGGAGAACATATGTCCGCACAACTAAATCAGCATGATTTTGATCCTGATGCTCTAAGAAAGAAGTATAGGCTTGAGCGGGATAAACGCTTAAGGCAGGACGGAAACGAACAATATCAAGAAGTCTCTGGAGAGTTCTCTTATTTTGTTGAAGACCCCTATCTAGAAGAAGAAATAGAAAGAGAGCCTATAACTGATGAAGTTGAAGTTGTGATTATCGGTGGAGGCTTTGGAGGCATGCTTGCCGCTGCAAGACTCAGAGAAAAAGGAATAGATGATTTTAAGATCATTGAAAAAGGTGGAGATTTTGGAGGAACTTGGTACTGGAACCGTTATCCTGGAGCTTCCTGCGACATTGAATCTTATATTTATTTCCCTCTTCTTGAAGAAACTGGGTTTATTCCCAAACAAAAGTATACGAATGCGCCTGAAACTTTAGAGTACTGCAGGATTATTTGCGAAAAATTTAATCTATATGAAAACGCCTGCTTACAAACGGAAGTCACCTCAACCATTTGGAATGAAGATACAAAAAGATGGTTAGTAAAAACTAATCAGAATGATGAAATTAAGGCTAGATACGTAGTCCATTCAAACGGTCCTTTGAACAGGCCTAAACTACCTGCAATTAAAGGAATTAATGATTTTAAGGGTCATACTTTTCATACCAGTAGATGGGACTATGAATATACGGGAGGAAACTCTCATGGAAACTTAGATAACTTAAAAGACAAAAGAGTAGCTATTATTGGAACCGGGGCAACAGCTGTTCAATGTGTTCCACACTTAGGAGCAGGCGCTGAACAACTATATGTCTTTCAAAGAACCCCCTCTTCTATTGACGTGAGAAATAACCAACCCACAGACCCTAATTGGATTTCTACTCAAAAGGAAGGTTGGCATGATGAAAGAAGAAAGAACTTTGAAACTCTTTTAACCGGAGGTCAAGTAAAGGAAGACTTAGTTTCGGACGGCTGGACAGAAGCATTTAGATTACTTTTTGGTAACTTGAGGGATAAAGCGCCTTCTAAAATGAAGATGGCAACTTGGGCTGCGACGTCCATTTTCTCTTCAGAAATGTACAAAAAAGGTTTTAAAGCATATATGACGGATAAAGCCATGGAAGCAATGGATATTCGAAATGCTATGCAAATGGCTGACTTTCAGAAAATGGAACAAGTAAGGGCCAGAGCTCAAGAGGTTGTAAAAGATGAAAAAACAGCTGAGTCTTTAAAACCTTATTACAACCAATTTTGTAAACGACCTTGTTTTCATGACGAATACTTAGATACTTTCAATAGACCAAACGTAGAGCTTGTTGATACTGACGGAAAAGGACTTGAAGAAATTTCTGAAAAAGGAATAGTTTTTAATGGTAAAGAATATGAAGTTGATTGCATTATATTTGCTACAGGTTTTGAAGTAGGAACAGACTATAGTAGAAGAGCCGGTTACCAAATTCATGGTGTGGATGGAAAAACAGTTTCTCAAAAATGGGAAAATGGTTTAGCCACTTTACATGGAATGCACAGCCGAGGTTTCCCTAACTCTTTTTTCTTCGGTCCAGCTCAATCGGGTTTCACAGCTACTTACACCTACTCTTTAGATGAACAAAGCATTCATTTAGCTTATATTCTAGAAAAAGCTTTGGATAAAGGAGCTACTAGAATTGAAGCAACTCAGGAAGCGGAAGAGAAATGGATACAAACCATTATAGAGAAAGCTAGACTAACTGCTGATTTCCAAGAAAACTGCACACCAGGTTATTACAACAATGAAGGCAAGATAAACCAAACACCTCAAAATAATACGTATGGTGGTGGCCCTATAGAGTTTTTCTCTCTTATGGAGAAGTGGAGATCTAAAGACAATTTAGAAGGATTAGAAATAAATTAATTGTACAATTTAGAATTCCTTCAAAATCCTTATGCCTCTGAAGACTTAGAAGCAATAAGAGCAATTAATCAAGAAAACATCCCCGAAGTAAGTGATATTGAATCTATTGAAAGATTAAAACAATTAATCGAATGGAGCAGTCATTTAATAGTTGTCAGAGAATCTGAAATTGCGGGTTTCATTATTCTCATGCGAGAAAATCAAGAATATGAATCATTAAACTACGATTTTTTTAATAAAAAAGACGAACCTTTCTTGTACGTAGATCGTATTTCCATCCAAGAGAAGCATCAAAGAAAAGGCCTAGGTAAGCTAATCTACAATAAGGTTATAGAACTTGGAAAAGAGCTCGATGTAAATATTACTTGTGAAGTAAATACTGTACCTATAAATGAGCCTTCACTAGCGTTTCACGCAGGCTTTGGTTTTGAAGAAGTTGGTACAAAAGACTATGACGATCATAGTGTGGTCTATTTAACTAAGTTTCTTCATTCTTAAAAAAATTAACCAACCCTACCCCAATTAAAATAAGAAAACAGCCAGAAATCATGGTTGAGGTAATAATCTCGTCTAGAAAAATATTTGCCCACAGCATCCCAGTTACTGGAACAATTAGCACTACGGTAGAAGCTTTAATAGGTCCAACTCTTTTAATTAAAACAACATAACCCATATAGGCAAGACCTGTGCATAGAGAACCCAATAAACCGACACTTAAAAGGACCTCGTTTGGCTGATTTAGATCTATTCCATTTTCTAGGAAAATAAAAGGGAAAGTAATTATCGTTGCTAGTAATAGAGTGATTGAGGCAAGATAGGTAGGTTCTATATCTTTGGTTTTAAAAATAAAGTTAGAACTAAATCCGTATAAAAAAGAGGCCAGCAAACATAAATTAATTGCTAAAAGAGAGAATTCAATTGACTCATAACCTACAAAAATAAAAAGCCCCACCATGCCTATAAAGATTCCTAATAACTGAATCCAATTAGAGCTTAATCTAAGCCAAAGAGTCGCGACGATAAAAGCAAATAGAGGAGTAGTTCCGTTGAGAACTGACATAGTCCCAGCGTTAATCTCAAGAGCTGCATTTGAAAATAGATAGAAAGGGACAGCAGCATTAAAAAAAGATAGAAAAAGAATAGGAGCAAGATCTTCTTTAAAGTTTCTTAAATATTCTTTTTTAATAAATATAGGAGCAACTATTAGTGAAGCAATAAACAATCTATAAAAAACTAAAGTAATTGGTCCAACTGCTGGCGCTGATACTTTTATAAACATAAAAGAAGAGCCCCAGGCTATACCAATAGCCAAGATCAACGACCAGTCTAAAACTGAACTTTTTTTCACTATTTTGATTGTTTATAGACTAATAAGGTCTATCTCCAATTATTGTTACCCTTTCAACTTTTCTTATATTTGGCCAATAATCAGAAGCTGCATAATGTTGACAGGCTCGATTGTCCCAAAATGCAATAGAGTTATTTTCCCAACTGAATCTACATTGATACTCAGGAATTGAAGCTCTTGAATAGAGAAACTCAAGCATAGAATCTGAATCCTCTTTTTTCCATCCTTTAATGTACTGGGTAAATGCCCTATTTACATAAATAACTTTCTTTTTAGTATCTGGGTGAGTCCTAATGACAGGATGTTCAGGCATAGGGTACTTTTTATTAAAGGCTTCTATTTCTTCTTGAGACTTTCCTTCTTTTATCAATCTTAACCTGAAACCAGCAAAATCATGCACGGCTATAGCTCCATCTAACTTGTCTTTAATATCATCATTTAAGTCATCATAAGCTGCATACATATCAGCAAATAAAGTATCTCCTCCGTGTTCAGGTTTTTCTATCATCCTTAGAACAGATCCGAGAGAAGGTTCCTCTCTCCAAGTTACATCAGAATGCCATGTATTTTCTCTGCCTTTACTCTTCTCGTTATGAGTAATTTTTAAAACCTCAGGAAAATTTTCTTTATGAGGTGCAAATGGATGAACTTCAAGATCTCCAAAATTATTTGAGAAATCTAAATGCTCTTCGGTTGTTAGATCTTGGTCTCTAAAAAAGATTACTTTATATACCAGTAAGGCTTCATAAATTAGATCTTTCAATTCTTTGGTCAAAGGTTTAGATAAATCTACACCAAGAATCTCCCCTCCAATTGTTGGGCTTAATCTATTCACTTCAAAAGGTAGGTCTTTTGATTCAAATGCATCTGGTGAAAATTTATTCATAGTTATTAAGATACGTTTCTATCTTTTCCTTCCCAAAAAGGTGCTCTTAAATCTTTTCTAAGAATCTTGCCTGATGGGTTTCTAGGCAGTTCATTTATATGATCTACAGTCTTAGGACATTTATATCCAGCTATTTGAGTTCTTACATATGAGATTACTTCATCTTCGCTTAACTTTTCTCCTTCAACTTGAACGATAAACGCTTTCGTAGCCTCTCCCCACTTCTCATCTGGTATTCCTATAACTGCGGCATCAGCAATATTGGGGTGACTCAATAATGCATTCTCAACTTCTGCGGGATAAATGTTCTCTCCACCAGAAACAATCATGTCTTTCACGCGATCATGAATATACAAAAACCCCTCATCGTCAAAGTAACCTACGTCTCCTGAATAAAACCAACCGTCTTTAATGGCTTCGGCTGTTGCTTCAGGCCTATTCCAGTAACCTTTCATATTCAAATCAGATTTGATGATCACCTCTCCAACTTCACCGACAGGAACATCATTATCTTCTGAATCTACAACTCTTAAGCCAACTCCGAGAGCAGCTTTTCCGCAAGATCTGAGTTTACCTCTAGAAACATCATGATCTTCTGGATAAAGGAATGTAATTGCACCATTAGTCTCGGTTAGTCCATAAACTTGCCAAAAATTACAATCCATTAATTCCATCGCCTTCAATAAAGTGTCGTCCGTGATAGGAGAAGCTCCATATATCACTGTCTCTAATGAAGAAAAATCTGTATTCGCTGAATCAGGGTGCTGAATTAAAAACAAGATAACTGCTGGTACAAAAATTGTATGTTGGATCTTCTCTTGCTCTATAAGCTTAAGAATTAGGCCAGGGTCGACTTCAGGAATGATAATACTTTTTGCTCCAGTCACCATCCCAGCTATGCCCATATTAGTACCGGCAACATGGAAAATAGGCATACAGACAAGGTTTACTCCTCCTTCATCCATATCTCTGTACATAGCTTCTTCATTAACAATGAAACAAGCGCTAAAGTTATCGTTAGTAAGCTGTACACCTTTCGGATGACCTGTTGTTCCTGAAGTATAAAGTTGAATAACGTCATCATCACCATTACTTTCGAGCATAGGGTCCTCGTCAGCGTGAGAATCTCTCCATTGAGTATAATCTTCCCATTCCTCGTGATTACCGCCAACGGTGATAATTTTTCTTACGGAGGGTATTTCATCTTTAATTTCTTCAATAAGCCCAAAGAACTCTGGTCCTACAAATAAAACCTCGCTACTAGAATCATTCAATATAAAAGCCACTTCTGGGGGAGCTAATCTCCAATTAACACCTACTGTGACTGTTTTTGATTTGAATGTTCCATACATGAACTCAAAGAAAATATCTGAGTTTTTACCTAAATAAGCTACTCTAGAATCTGGTTTACAACCTTCTGCAATAAGACCTTGAGCGACTTGATTAGAAAAGGAATCTAATTCCTTAAATGTCGTCTCTTTTTCTTCAAATTTATGAGCTACGTCATTTCCAGATCTATCAACTCTCCATCGAAAGATCTCGACCATAGTTTTTTCATAAGGTATTTCCATAATTACTCTCCTTTCTTATGACCACCCTAAAGGTTTTAGTTTCTCTTCTACAAAACTTTTTGGAACATCTTCTAGTCTTGTTCCTAATGTGTCATTCCATCTATTCAAAAATCCAAACATGGATATAACAGAAACTATATCTATTATTTGGTCATCTGAGAAATACTTTTTTAGTTCATTGAAATGCCCAGCATTCGATTCATTTGGCGTTCTTCCTGATGAAAAAGCTAAATCCAACACTGCTCTTTCTTCATCTGAGTAATAACCACTTTCACTATAATTTAAAATTTCTGCTACTTTCTCTTCTTTTACACCTGCCCTCTCAGCTCCATGTGAAGTGTGAGCTTGGCAATACTTACATCCTGAAGATAGACTTGAAGCTAAAGCTATCAATTGTTTAGTTTGCATGTCAATTCCTTCAGACTGAAAAATAGTCATTGCTAGATTAGAAAAAGCTAATAAAAGGTCAGGTTTTTCAGCCATAGTTAAATGCGCATTAGGTACGTAACCCATAAAAGCCTCAACTCCTTTAAATATCTCTTCAAAGTTAGCAAAATCTTCTCTTTTCTTACCGCCTATATACGTTTGTTGCATAGATTTCTCCTCATTTTTAATTTTTATTTTAAACTGTTAGAAAAGTCTTTTAAAAAAGATATTTTACTTTTTCATGCCTTTGAATGAATATAAGCTTTAGATATATGGGTTTGGAGTAATTAATGAACGAAGAAACTAATAATATAATTGAAAGATTAAAAAGCAGCACTGTTTTCAAAGTCATCTCGGGATATGCAATTGTTGCCTTTATAACTGTTCAAATAGCTAGCCTCGTAAGCAGTTCTTTTGGTTTTAGCCAAGAATTTATGCAGAATATTATTATAGTATTTCTCGTAATCTTACCTTTTATAGCGCTTATTGCCTGGGCTGCCTCCTCTAAGTATGGAACTTTTAAGATATTAGGAATAAGCTTTTTCTTCCTTTTTACAGGTTATGGAACGGGTTCTTACATATGGGTTAATAATTTTATGCTTCCAAATCTACAAATCCATTTAGAGGAAGATGATTATGTTGGAGCTTGGATTATCTCTAATCAAATTAACTCATTCGCCCCATTCTTTTCAAAGCTTGATGATGAAGATAGCTTGGTAAGTTCTATTGCAAACATTAAGGTCCAACAAGAAGGGGTTGATATCTATTGGAGACCTTATGAAGAAGATAATTCTGAATGGAGATATCTAGGATCTTCACCTTTAGACCCTTCAAGATTACCTAATGGCGTTCTTCAAATTAAATTTGAGAAAGCAAATTATGAGACTCAAATTATCACTTCTTCCAACCCTAGTCTTAGATTTTATAATTTTTCAGTTGATATCGGTTGGTTGCCAGAGCCTATAAACCTTCAAGTTAAAGGTAGTATCCCTGAAGGTATGATTTATATTCAAGGAGGTAATTTTGTGCCGGCTATAACTGGAAATAGCATAGATCCAGTTTTCTTAAATCCTTTCTATATTGATAAATATGAAGTTACAAATAAAGAGTTCAAGAAATTTGTAGATGCTGGAGGTTATGAGAATAGACAATATTGGGTTGATATGGAATTTATAAATGATGGTCAATCTATTTCTTGGGAAGAAGCTAAAGACTTAATGAAAGATAGTACTGGAATGATAGGACCAGCTAAATGGGAAGTTGGAACTTATTTAGAAGGTACTGAAAATTTCCCAGTTACCGGTATAAGCTGGTATGAGGCTATGGCATATGCTCGTTACAAAGGCAACATCCTACCGCCTATGTTTCATTGGGCAAAAGCTGCATTCTCTCCTGATGAAGCAATATCTCCTATTTCACCTAAACTACTTAAAAAAAGTAACTTTTCACAAATTTCCTTAAATGAGGTAGGAAATGGACAAGGTGCACATGGAACTTTTGATATGGCAGGTAATGCAAGAGAATGGGCATGGAATATTTTTGGAGGAAGAGGTTTAACTCTAGGAGGTGCGTTCAATGAACCCCAATACCTTGCAACTCAAACCTCTCCAAAACCCAGAATAGATAGATCTGAGTTCAATGGATTTAGAACTGCTAGGTTGATCAATCCAAGAGATTTAAACCCCTTTGGCGACCCAATACAAACTCAAGCACCTAAAGAAATAAGCTTTTACAAGCCTATGAGCGACGAAGTCTTTAAAGTTTATTCAAGGTCTTTTGAAGGCAATTCCAGTCCCTTAAATCTAGAAATAAAATATAAAGATGATTCTCACCCTTTGTGGAACAAAGAAAGAGTGTTGGTAAATACGGGATATAACAATGAGAAAATGGATATTATCGTATTCACTCCAAAAAATATCTTTGGAAAAAGCCCTGTAGTAATTTTTCATCCCGGAGCTAACTATTACACCACTCCACCAGATATAGACGAAGTTGGGCCAGGGGAATTTGGTTTAGACTTTTTAATTAAAAGCGGAAGAACAATTATATGGCCAGCTTGGAAAGGCTCTCTAAACAGAATGCCTCCAGTAACCTTATCGCCTGAACAAAGAATTAGAAACTTTAGAGATCTCTTTAGATATTGGATTTCTGATACACAAAAGACCTTCGACTATATTGGCTCAAGACAAGACTTAGATATAAATAATGTATTTTATTTAGGTATGAGTTATGGGGCCCTCTTCAATACACATAATTTGTTATTTGAAGATAGATATAAAGGAGCTCTTTTGTATGTAGGTGGCAATTTTCCTACTTACCCTCCTATGTCTGATGGAATTAATCATATGCCGAGAATAAAAACTCCTTTTTTAATGCTGAATGGAGAAGAGGATTATTTAGTACCAAAATCAGCTGCTATGTTGTTTTATAATTTTGCGGGTACGCCTGAAGAAGACAAAAAAATAATATTTTATAATTCAGGTCATTGGCCGTTACCAAGAAATCAAATGATAAAAGAATCGTTAGATTTTATAGATAAATATACTGATTAAATCAAAAAGGTAGACTCTTTTAAGAGTACTTGGATACAGGGTCCTTCAATTTTAAGTTCAACTTTCATTATCCTATCAATTCAAATAATTCTTGGCTAAATTCTTGCAATTCTTCTTCGGCCTCTTCTTCTAGGTATTCTGTAGAGTAAAGAGGTGCTTCTATTTCTCTAGATAAATAATCAGATTCTCCATTTAATACCCATAATGCAAACGTCTCTTCAGTGACTACATCACCGGTGCCCATTAACTCAAAATCTCCATAATCCTCACCTTGCATGGGGTTTTGCATTATTTCCCAATCTAAAAAACTTCTTGATTCTACTGTAGTTGTTTCTGAAGATATTTCATAACCAGCATTCTTATAAACAAAATAATGACCTAAAACCAAGCAACCTTCGTCATCTGGAAAATAAGATCCACAGTCTTGAACCGTAATTTTATTATCTAATTTCAGGCCAACTGGATAACATTCTCTATTCTCATCAAAACTTAGGTGATGTTCTTTCAGTGCTTCAAAGATTTCATCAGCATCTTTAATTTCACTAATTTCTTTAAAAAGCCATCCAATTATATTAATTTCTCCCCCATTAACTGACTCAGTCATACATTTCCCCCCTATTGTTTTTTTTAAGATTAATTAAAACTTTGTATATTTTCTAGTTCTTTAAATTCATGCTCTATACTTAAATCAATCAACTTTCTCCATAATGGTTCAGAAATCTCTTTGTGTAATCCGCATGAATCTCCAAACTGAGTTACTTTTGAAATTACTTCTTCTATTCTTTCTTTATCTATAATTAGATCTTTATCATTTTTTACTGCAGCTGCCATTTCCACGCATTTCTGTCTTCTTGCTAGCAATAGAACTAGTTCTCTATCGATTAAATCAATTTCCTCCCTAACTTCTTTCATACTAATTTCCATATCTTTTCCCGTATTAATAAAAATGGAATTATATCCAAACTGAATATATTCTTGCTCTAAACTTTTACAAAATATAAATTAACTACATGAATACTATAAAAGAGTTAGAAGACCTTCAGATGGAGATGCAAAAATGGAGAAGAGATATTCATGCTCATCCAGAAATAGCCTTTGAAGAACATAGAACAGCAAAAATAGTTGCTGAAAAATTAGAAAGCTTTGGTTTAGAAGTAGAGACTGGTATTGCCGGGACAGGTGTTGTTGGAACCTTAAAAAAGGGCACTGGTAATAGATCTATTGGGTTAAGAGCTGATTTAGATGCCCTTTTAATAAATGAAGCAAATGACTTTGAACACAAATCCAAGAACCCTGGAAAAATGCACGCATGTGGTCATGATGGGCATACAGTTATGCTCTTAGGGGCTGCGAAGTATTTAGCGGAACACGGTAATTTTGATGGAACGGTGAATTTTATCTTTCAACCCGCTGAAGAAAATGAAGGTGGTGGCAAGGCCATGATTGATGATGGTCTTTTCGATAAATACCCTGTTGAGTCAGTCTACGGAATGCATAACATACCAGGAATGCCAGTTGCCTCTTTCGCGATTAAACCGGGTCCAATAATGGCAGCTTTCGATGTATTTAATGTAAAAATTATCGGTAAAGGTGGGCACGCTGCCATGCCTCAAATGACAATCGATCCAATAATTATAGGCACCAAAATTATTGATGCTTATCAATCTATAGTAAGTAGGTATATAGACCCTCAAGAACCAGCAGTATTAAGTGTTACTCAATTTCATGCTGGAGATGCATATAACGTAATTCCAAACGATATAGAAATCAAAGGTTGTACAAGGTGTTTTTCTCCAAAAATTCAAAAGCAGTTAGAAGAACAAATGCATCAAATAACTAAAAGCATTTGCGATGCTTACGGTGCTACTTATGAATTTGAATTTGAGCATAGATATCCTGCAACCATTAATTCAGAAGAAGAAGCTGAAATTGCTGGAAAAGTGGCTCAAGAGGTTGTTGGTGAAGAAAGGGTAAACTTATCTCCCACGCCAGGAATGGGATCGGAAGATTTTGCTTACATGCTCCAAGAAAAACCAGGTAGTTATATATGGATTGGAAATGGTGATGGCGAAGGCTCTTGTATGGTGCATAACCCTGGTTACGACTTTAATGATGAGATCTTACCCATAGGAGCAACTTATTGGGTAAAAATGGCTGAAGAAATACTTTCTCCTATAAACTAAGACTGATCCTTATTTCCTAGTGGGTTGGCACCGTATTGATTGTCTCCTCCGCCTTCTGCACACATGAAATATAAATATGCAAATAAGGCGATAAAAGAAATAAAACTAAAAATAAACATAAACTGCGCCAATATAGAGGGCGCTATTTGTAAAGCTACGTACCACCAACCGGACATATTTATATCATGAAATCTTCTAACGGAAACCGAGATACTAGGTATCAAAGTAACAATAACGGCTATGCCAAACCAAGAAGTTAAGGCTTTAGATAAAAAGGCTTCAGGATTAGATTCATCAGGCTGACCCAAATCATTGACCGTTAAGCTAAAGGCCAGCATATATAACAAGATACAAAAAAGGAAAAACCACCAGAATTCAGATCTCGAAGATCTACCAGAAAAATCAAAATATCTTCTAAAAGCAGAAGCAACGGCATCAAAAAAACTCATAAAATCTAAACTTCCTTATTTCTTTAATTGATCAATATGCGAATTTATTTCTTTAATCTTATCACTTACGTAAGAAGTAAACACAAAGGGCAATAAAGAATGCACTAAACATATAACGGACATAATCAAGAGATTGAATGACAATAGAAAAGCTCTAAAAAAATGTTGAAAGTAGTTTTCCCCTGCTTCTTCGAGATGATTCAAATTCATAATTTTCCCCCATGTATTAAGAATATTACTTCATATCAACAACAAAGAAAGATGATTCTTAAGAAACCTCCAAAAGGAGGTGGTAGCCCGTAGGAGAATCGAACTCCTGTTGCCTGGATGAAAACCAGATGTCCTAACCACTAGACGAACGGGCCAAAAAAAATGCATTGTATGGAGGCTAAAGCCTTTGGTCAAATTGTATATTTTATTCAGATGAATAATCGTTATTCTTAGATCTGAAATAGACTATACCAGCTATTAAAAAAGAACTTAAAAGTATGCCTATCCAAAATTCTTGAGTAGTTAACATGAGGTAAATATCAGAAATATCTACTACTCTTAACTCTTCTGCTTGCTTAGGGAAACTGCTGGCTCTTGTCCAGAATCCCAATCTATCTTCTATAAAAGTAAAAATATAATTAGTCTTTAGAACAATACCTTCAAGAACTACTCCAGCTACTATAGGTACTAGAGCACCCATTATCGGTCTCTTCGCGAAAGCACCTGCGAACATCAACCAAGCCATCAAAGGTAAAGACCATAAAGATTGGGCCCAAAGACTAAAAATAATCCTAAACCAGTCTGTGAATGAATAAGCATTCCAAACCCATCCAAATGAAACTATATCGTTGGTTGCAAAGAATATGGATGCACTTAGCAAAGCTATTAAATGCAATAAGATTATGTTTGGTAACACCAGCAAAGGCACAATTACTGTAACTAGGAGAATCTTGGACATAACCGTAGTTAAATCGGAAACCGGTAATGATCTCCAAAATATTAAAGTTCTATCTTTCCTTTCGTCTGCAAAAGTACTTATATTGAAAGCTAGAATTGCAAAAGCTACAGTTAATAAGATAGGAAACCCAAGTACAACCAGGCCGGATCTTATAACGGCGGTCTTAAGTTCAGGAGTGGCTGTAGCCATCCATTCCAAAGCTTCTTCATTTTCATAGATTTTTGTGGTGAAGTTAAATTCCGTTGTTTGTATATCAGTTAATCCGAAATAAACAGAAATAACAACCAATGAAAGAATGCAAGCCACTATAAAAGGCGCATAAATAAAACCTACCCTGTGTTCCTGTAGCTCTCTTCTAATGAGTGTTACTAAAGTCTTCATTACAGAACCTCTGATTTAGTTTTATCCATGATGGCCATAAAAAGATCTGCTATGAATGGAGGTCTTACTTCGCCTAATCCTGTTAACTTATCTTTTTCAGTGCCTTCAAATAAAAGAACCTCTCTACCTAACTCAGTCCTGGTGTGCATAGGATTCAGAGATTTTGCTTTTTCTAGAGAATCTTGGTTGGGTCTTAATTCTAAAAATCTTTCGTTAATGGCATCTATGGAATCTTTCATAACTACCTTTCCTTGATTCATAAATATGGCATCAGAAAGAACACCTTCTATTTCTTCTACTTGGTGGGTGCTAATCAAAATTGTTTTATTTCCGTCGTAATAATCTTCTATTAATTGAGAATAAAATTCCTTTCTATAAACCAAATCTAAACCAAGCGTAGGTTCATCTAGAACAAGTAACTCTGCGTCTATAGCCATCACGATAGACAAATGCAATTGCACCACCAAACCTCTAGAAAGAGTTTTTATCTTAGATTTATTCTTTATGTCAGTTTGAGAAAGGATGCTTTTAGCTTTTTCTATATTAAATCTAGGATGAACGCCATCCACGTATTGCAAAACCTGCTCAACAGTCATCCATTTAGGCAAAACTGCAACGTCAGTAATGGAGCAAACCTTTTGCAAAAGCTTGTGTCTATCCTTTCTAGGGTCCAAACCTAATACTTCAAGCTCTCCTTCGGTGTTTAATAAGCCTAAGACGGCTTGAAGAAAAGTAGATTTTCCCGCACCGTTCGGTCCAATAAGGCCTAGGACTTGACCTGATCGAACCTCTAGATCAATTCCGTTCAGAGCATGATTATTGTCATAACTCTTGATTATCCCTTTAGCTTTTATAGCAAATTCTCTTTCCATTATTTTAAGATTTGTTAATCAACTCAGCTAAGTCTATACCTAATTGGTCTGCTTTCTTTAATAACGCTGGCCAATCTCCCTTCATAAATTTATTTCTTTCTAATTTTACTAACTCTTTTTTAGCAGAATCAGTAATAAACATTCCCAATCCTCTTCTTTTTTCGACAATGTTTAAGTCGACTAGTTCTTGATAAGCTTTGGAAACGGTTAGTGGATTAACCCCACCTTCTACAGCCATTTGCCTTACTGAAGGTATGGGGTCACCTGACTTCAATACGTCATCTATGATTAAAGAAACCACATGATCTCTAACCTGTTGATATATAGGTTGATCGTTTGTCCACTGCATTAAGCGATTCTCCCTTTATCAGTGTATTACTTTACTAACACACACTCAAGTGAATCACTTATTTAGTTTCTTTTGAATCGTAGAAAACAGACCCCTGAAAATATTGGCTTCCATGACATCTATCCCTGATCTCTTAAAAA
>CACDOC010000022.1 GCA_902554355.1 uncultured SAR86 cluster bacterium
GATGTAACCAATCAAGAGAGGCGACGTAAGTTAATGGCAATAATGCCTGTAAGAGAAGTTTGGGGAGTGGGAAGCAAGATAAATAAAAAACTAAATTCACTAGGCATTGCGACGGCACTGCAGTTATCGGAACTGGATACTAAATTAATAAAAAGAAAATTTAGCAGCGTCTTGGAAAGAACTGTTATGGAGTTAAAAGGCTATCCTTGCATAGGCCTGAAAGAGCAACCAGCTACAAAAAAACAGATTGTTGTGAGCAGAACTTTCAGCAGAAAGATAACTGATCTAAATTCAATGAATGAAGCAATAAGCGACTATACATCTCGTGCATGTGAAAAATTAAGGAAGGAAGATCAATATTGCAAAATGGTCTCAGTGTTCATGAGAACCAATTACTTTAGAAAACAAGACAAACAGTATCATGGCTCTCTGAGTTACAAATTACACTCACCAACAAATGATACTAGAGATATTTTAAGAGCAACGAAAATGCTGTCAGAGAGAGTGTTTAAAAAAAATATTAATTTTATAAAAGCTGGCGTAATGCTTAGCGACTTTTACGACGAAGGCGTTTATCAGGGTGATTTATTTAGATCAATGAGACAAAGATCAGGAAGTAAGGAATTAATGATGACGGTAGATAGAATAAACTCTTCGGGTATTGGGAAAATAACTTTC
Source organism: uncultured SAR86 cluster bacterium (assembly GCA_902554355.1). Classification (GTDB taxonomy): domain Bacteria; phylum Pseudomonadota; class Gammaproteobacteria; order Magnimaribacterales; family Magnimaribacteraceae. The sequence continues at coordinate 679 of CACDOC010000022.1, forward strand.
GCTGCTCAAGGTATAAAAAAAACATGGTCCATGAAGAGGTTCTTACAATCTCCAAGGTACCTCACTAGCTGGGAAGAAATGCCAATTGTTAAGTAAAAATTAATAACCACTATGAAATCTAAAAATTTTATCTTTATTATTAATGTAGGAAGATTCAATAGCAGATAAATCATTCAATCTTTCAGTGTAATCTTCATTAAAGATTTCGGTATAGATGTCTAGATATAAATCGCAATGCCTCGCCTCAGCAGCATGAAGTTTTGCGTAAAATTTATTTAAAGACGGGGGCAAAAAAGGTATCAGGGCATGAAAGCGCTCGCATGATCTTGCTTCAATCAAAGCGCAGATAATTAAAGTATCTTTGAGTCTTTGAGGTTCTTGATTAGAAGAAGCCTCATATAAAGTTTTAGCATATGCTCCTGGTCTAATATTTCTATACTTATAACCTTCTTTTTTTATAACCGTCAAAACCTGTTCAAAGTGGAGTAGTTCTTCCCTGGCTAAAGGTGAAAGTTGATTAACTAGATCCTTATCGGGATACCTATGTATTAAAGAAATAGCTGTTGTTGCAGCCTTCTTTTCACAATGCGCATGATCAATTAAAAGTATCTCTAAAGAGTTAACGGCTTTATCTAACCACTTTTTTGGGGTAGGAGATTGAAGAATCTCTTCCCATTTATGAAGCATTAAAATGTTCTTCTACTTTAAAATAACGTTGGTAATGAGCTTCAGAGAGTTCAAACAACTCTTCCTCAATTATCTTCTTTAAGACTAATAAATTATCTGTTTGAGAGCTAAGTATTTCAAAACCAAATTCTGATGTATCGCTAATAGACTGACTTGCCTGCCTGAATAAATCAAATACCCAGCAATAAGGATTAGTGTCTTGATTAAAAATGATTTTTAAGCTTTCAAGTTGTTGTTTTAGGACCTGCTCATCAAGAATTAAAACTTTAGACTCCATGATTTGTGTTTTTAAAGTTTCTAAACGTGTCAGAACAGATTCCTTTTCAGGATCTGAGTACGAATTCCATTGAATTACCTCATGTTGGAAGCGCTTACATCCTCTACAGACATCGTCTCCAAAAACTGTAGAGCAAACTCCAATACAAGGTGTTTTTAAAGACTTAGTCATCTATCAATATGATATATCTAAGTTATCTCAGCGCAACTTTAAATTTATGTTTTATGATAAAATGCAGCATCCACATACAATTATCAAACCTTATTTGTGATGCTAAAAGAATACAAAGCACATGTTGAAGAGAGGGCTAAGGAGAGCATTCCGCCTCTACCTTTAAATGCTGAGCAGGTTGCTTCTCTGGTTGAAATTATAAAAGAACCTCCTTCAGGAGAGGAGGATTTTCTTTTGGATCTGCTAACAAATAGGACACCAGCGGGAGTCGATCCAGCAGCTTATGTAAAAGCAGCTTTTCTTACAGACGTAGCAAAAGGTAAAGCTAATTCACCACTTATTGATAAAAAACATGCTACGGAATTGCTTGGAACGATGTTGGGAGGATATAACGTAGAATCTTTAATTGAATTACTCGAAGACGAAGAAGTGGGATCTATAGCCGCTGATGGATTATGCAATACATTGTTAATGTTTAATGCAAAGCATGATGTTATAGAGCTATCCAAAAAAAATAAAAATGCGAAAAGAGTTGTAGATTCTTGGGCTAACGCTGAATGGTTTACCAGCAAACCTGAGTTACCTGAAAAAATAAAAGCTATAGTCTTTAAAGTGGATGGAGAAATTAACACAGATGATTTATCCCCTGCTCAAGATGCGCCTTCTAGACCTGACATACCTCTTCACGCACTATCAATGTTAAAGAAAACTTTTAAAGACCCCATAGACACGATTAACAAACTAGAAGAATCAGGCTTACCAGTAGTCTTTGTAGGAGATGTTGTTGGTACAGGGTCTTCGCGTAAATCTGCTACTAATTCTCTTTTATGGCATATAGGTGAAGATATACCTTTCATACCAAATAAAAGACAAGCAGGCATATGCATTGGAGGAAAAATTGCACCTATCTTCTTTAATACTCTAGAAGATTCAGGAGCGCTAGCATTTGAATGTGATGTTAGCAAAATGAATTTAGGGGATGTTATAGAAATTTATCCTTATGATAAAAAGGTAGTTTCTGCTGATTCCGGTGAGGTTCTTTGCGAATACGAATATAAGTCAAATACCCTGCTTGATGGTGTTAGAGCAGGAGGAAGAATACCACTAATAATAGGCAGAAGCTTAACTGATGAAACGAGAGAAATTCTTAATTTAGATTCTTCAGATGCCTTTGTTAGACCTGAACAAGCAGAAAAAAATAATAAAGGCTTCACTCTAGCGCAAAAAATGGTTGGAAGAGCTTGCGGTGTAGAAGGAATAAGGCCTGGAATTTATTGTGAACCAAGGATGTCTACTGTAGGTAGTCAGGACACTACAGGACCTATGACACGTGATGAGCTTAAAGAGCTAGCCTGTTTAGGATTTAACTCTGATTTAGTAATGCAATCTTTCTGTCACACTGCTGCTTACCCACTTCCAAAAGACATAGAAACACAACACACATTACCTGAGTTTATCCAAACTAGGGGTGGTGTTGCTCTAAAACCAGGTGATGGAATCATACATTCATGGTTAAACCGAATGCTCCTTCCTGACATGGTCGGAACAGGTGGAGATTCTCACACAAGATTTCCTTTAGGTATAAGTTTTCCAGCTGGATCAGGTTTAGTTGCTTTTGGAGCAGCTTTGGGCGTAATGCCTTTAGATATGCCTGAATCGGTTTTGGTTAGATTTAAAGGAGAATTGCAGCCAGGCATTACACTCAGAGATCTGGTAAATGCTATTCCTTACGCGGCTCTTCAAACAGGCCAACTAACTTTGCCCAAAGAGGGAAAAGTAAATGTATTCTCAGGGAGATGTCTTGAAATTGAGGGCTTACCTGATCTTAAAGTTGAACAGGCTTTTGAACTATCAGATGCTTCTGCAGAAAGATCAGCATCAGGTTGTACTATTAAATTGAATGAGGAACCTATAAGAGAATACCTCGAATCCAATATTATTCTTCTTAGATGGTTAATTTCTGAAGGTTATGAAGATGAAAAAACTCTAGAACGAAGAGCACAAGCTATGGAGGCTTGGTTAGAAAACCCTGTGTTAATGGAAGCAGATGATGACGCTGAATATGCCGCAGTACTTGAAATAGATCTAAATGAAATTATAGAACCTTTACTTGCTTGTCCTAATGATCCTGATGACATAAAACCCCTATCCGAAGTCGCTAAAACTAATATAGACGAAGTGTTTATTGGTTCATGTATGACAAATATTGGTCACTTTAGAGCAGCTGGAAAATTACTTGATAAAGTAACTGAACTGCCATCTAGATTGTGGATCTCCCCTCCTACCAAAATGGATAAGCATCAATTAACAGAAGAGGGTTATTACGATATCTTTGAAAAAGCGGGAGTAAGACTTGAAATGCCTGGGTGCTCTTTATGTATGGGAAATCAAGCTCGGGTTGAAGCTGAATCAACAGTTGTATCCACTTCTACTAGAAATTTCCCTAATAGATTAGGAGATGGAGCAAATGTATTTCTAGCTTCGGCGGAACTGGCTGCTATATCGGCAACCTTGGGCTATATTCCTACAATAGAAGAATATAATGAAATTATGGCTGAAATAAACACTATGGGATCAGATGTCTACAGGTACTTAAATTTTCATGAAATTGCATCTTATAAAGAAGCTGCAAATAATGCAGTTCTCCCCACTCTTACTATCGAAGAGGTAAAACTGAATTAGTTTAAATTACTTTGTCTTAGTGATTTAGTTTTATCACTTCTTAAATCTTCTAGATTTTTAAGATAAGTTTCATCAATGTCATCAGTTACATATTTTCCATCAAAAATAGAGCATTCGAATTGTTTTATATCTTTGTTGCCTTGCTGAGCAGCCTGTATAAGATCCTCTAAGTTTTGATAGATTAACCAGTCTGCGTCTATAAAACTTTCAATCTCTTCCTCAGTTCTATTATGAGCCACTAACTCAGTCGTTGCAGCCATGTCTATACCATATACATTTTGAAATCTTATTGGAGGAGCTGCCGAAGCAAAATAAACTTTCTTAGCACCTGAAGATCTGGCCATCTCTATTATTTGCCTACTTGTAGTTCCCCTTACAATTGAGTCATCAACCAAAAGAACTACTTTGTCTTTGAACTCTAAATCTATTGCATTGAGTTTTTGTCTAACTGATTTTTCTCTTTTTTCTTGAAACGGCATAATGAAAGTTCTTCCTATGTAACGATTTTTTACAAAGCCTTCTCTATATTTAATACCAAGAGTTGAAGCAAGTTGTAGGGCTGAGGTTGTGCTACTATCTGGTATAGGTATTACAACATCTATATCGTGATTTGGTTTTTCTCTTAAAATCTTTTGCGCTAGGTATTCACCCATTCTTAATCTTGATTTATGAACTGAGATATTATCTATGGTTGCATCAGGTCTCGCGAGATATACATATTCAAAGATACAAGGGGTTGGAACAGGGTTCTTAATGCAAGACTCGATTTCCATCTCGCCTTCAGAGTTTATAAAGACTGCTGACCCAGCTTCAATATCATCCATTACTTCAAAACCTAAAGATTCCAAGACAGTGCTTTCAGACGCAACCATATAGTCATTACCAATCAGGTCACTACCTTTGCTACCTAAAATTAATGGCCTTATGCCAAAAGGATCTCTAAAGCCAACTATACCTATACCGTTTATCATTATCACAACGGAATAAGCTCCTCTAACCCTTTTATGTAATCCCTTAACGGCAGCAAAGATTTCTTTAGAAGTTGGATTCATAGAGCCTTGCTTCTGAAGTTCGTGCGCAAATACATTCAATAAAACTTCGCTATCAGAATCCGTATTTAAATGTCTTAAATCTTTATTCTTTAATGTTTCTTTAAGTTCTTCATGATTAGTTAAATTCCCATTATGAGAAATGCTAATGCCGAAGGGAGAATTAACATACATAGGTTGTGCTAATTCCCTATCTTCTGTTCCAGCAGTAGGGTACCTTACGTGACCAATACCCATTTGGCCTCTTAAGTTAACAATATGCTGATTTCTAATTACATCGCGAACGAGACCTAATTGCTTCCTGATGAAGAATCTATTATTTGTTGAAGTAGCTATTCCAGCCGCGTCTTGGCCTCTATGTTGGAGAATTGTTAAAGCGTCATAGATAATCGGAGAGACTTCCGATTGACTTACTATGCCTACTACTCCGCACATAAAGTTATTTTATATCAAAGATTTAAATTTAAATTATCTTTATTTAAAAAATTTGGAGTCTCGAATTCCCAATCCTTAAGAATTGGCTCTACTAATGTTATAAATTGAATAGTGTATTCACGAGTTAAAGAATCTAACCACCACTGTTTTGTATCTAAAAAATTAAGATTGTATATATATAAGCTTGTAAGAACTGCACTAACTTTTAGTGTGCCAAAAAAGAAACCTAAAATCCTATCAAGCCCTTTTAACCCGATAACAGAAATAAGCTTGGACAGCAAAGATCCTAAAAATTTTAAAATTAAAAAGGAAAATAAAAAAAGAATAATAAAGGAGGAGGCTTTAACAATTTCTTTTGTTTCTATATAAGTTTCTATAACTGGAAAAAGTAATGGACCGTAAAACCAAGAAATAGTTAAAGAGACTATCCAAGCAGCAGCAGAAAAAACTTCTTTAATAAACCCATTAAAAAATCCCGTAATTCCAAACGCAGATAACAACGCTACAGAAATCCAATCAATAAAAGTTAAATTTTCAATCATAAGGAATTATCTTAGGGGTGAATTTAGTTAATTCAGAGATTTTTTGTAGATTATCTCTTGAATCACCTCTATCCATAGTTGGTCCGACGTATAAGATAAATGTATTAGCTTCATCATTCTTGTATTGGATATATGCCTTAAGGCCTAGATCTTTCAGCATCCTAAAATCATTCATTAAAGCTTCTTTATCATTATATTCTTTAACCTCTATAGTCCACCCAGAATTAATTTCGATGGATTGATTAGACTCTATATCTTGATTATCTAGTGCAGAAAAGAAAGCCTCTATATCAAAAATTGTTTCTTGTCCCTCAGGAATATTTTGTCTAACAATCTCTTCAGGAATCTTGGTGTCTATATCAAATTCAAAATACTCGTCAAAAGATTTAGGAGTAACTACTAAAGACAATACGATAAATAAAGTTATAAATAATAATAAAAGATAATGGAGATTATTCATAAATCTATCTGATCGTGTTTTGACAAAGACTCATAAGCTTCACTGACGGTAAAAAATGATCCGAAAACAATAACCATATCACTATCATTTTCTTTTATAGCTCTTTCGATTGCTAAATCAACAGATTCAAAAGCTTCAACTTTGGAATTTGTTTCATCAGAAATAAGTTCTTTCAGATTATTGCTGGACATCGCTCTATCTATGTTTGGAGAGCAAGCATACCATTCAGAAATAATATGTTTAATCTCTTTAATAATGTCATTTATATCTTTATCCTGCATTAAGCCAACAATTGCCTTAATTGATTTATCCTTATATTCTTCATTCAGAAACTCAACAAGATTTCTAACAGAGGCTAGATTGTGTGAAACGTCCAAAATAAATTTACCTTTTACATCGCATCTTCCTAATAAATTTGTTTGCTCAAGAATTTCATTAAAATTTATTGGGCTATCTGTTATTTCCTTATATGCAGCTATGGAGCATGCTGCTGATTCTTTATTAAGGTTGTTAGACTTTATTTCGTCTTCAAAAAAATCAATACCCAGTTGTAGAGTCTTAGAGTTCAATTCGCTTACCTTCTTCATAACACTAAAAGGCATTTCATTAGCTCCCATAATAATCACTTTAGCATCTCTAAAAATAGCAGATTTCTCTTCTCCTATTTCTTCTCTTGTGTTTCCAAGCCATTTTTGATGATCTAATTCGACATTAGTTAAGATTGATATATCCGCATCTAATAAATTAACTGGATCATATTTACCTCCTAATCCAATTTCCAAAATAGCTACATCTAGAGTATTTTTAGTAAAAATAATAAAAGCTGCTATTGTTGCGTAATCAAAATAAGTTAGCCTAGTATCCTTTTTAATTTTTTCAATTTCCTTAAAAGCCTCAATAATTTCAAAATCTGAAATTGGTGATCCATTTATTCTTATTCTTTCATTGAATTGAAATAGATGGGGAGACGTGTAAAGGCCAACATTAAAATTAGATTCTAGTAATAAATTATTTAAAAATTCAGCTGAAGTTCCTTTTCCATTTGTGCCTCCAATAACAACAATTTTTTTTGCTATAGGGGATTCCAAGACTATATTCTTTATAGGTCTTAGTCTATTTAAACCAAACTCATCTTCTTTAGGCCTATTTTGATCTATGTAATCCAGCCAGTCGTCTAGAGAATTAGAATTCATTTAATTTTATGATTTTCTATTAGATAACAGTCCTGATAATAATCTGTGAATCGTTTCTTTTAAATCTTTTCTGTGAACTATCATGTCTATGGCACCATGGTCTAATAGAAACTCGCTTCTCTGAAAACCCTCAGGCAATTGAACGTTTAATGTCTGCTCAATAACCCTCGGACCGGTAAATCCAACCAAAGCTTTTGGTTCAGCAATATTAATATCTCCTAACATGGCTAGACTTGCAGAAACTCCACCGTATATAGGATCAATCATTACAGATATGTAAGGTAGATGCGCCTGATTCATCTTTTCAATTGCAGCGCTAGTTTTTGCCATTTGATATAAGGAAACTAGGGACTCTTGCATCCTTGCACCTCCACTAGTTGAGAAGCATACAAAGGGCAGCTGATTAGATAGGGCATGGTTAATTCCTTCTACGAACTTCTGGCCTACAACTGAACCCATGGATCCCCCCATAAACCTAAACTCAAATGCTGCCGCAACTAAAGGAAGTTTATTTATAGTCCCTTCCATCACTACAAGTGCTTCAATTTCATTACTAGTCTTCTCTGCTGAGTTTATTCTTTCTTTGTAAGTCTTCGTATCTTTAAATTTCAACCAATCTTTTGGTGATTTAAATTCTGATATTTCTTTAGTTCCAGTAATGTCTAAAAAAAGCTCCAATCTCTTTCTTGCTCCTAATCTAATATGATGATCGCATTTAGTGCAGACATATAAATTTGCTTCAAGTTCAGGAACATAAAGTATGTTATTGCAAGCACTGCAACTCTGCCATAAACCTTCAGGAATGGTGGATTTTTTCGTTGTCCCCTTTCTAATGAACGAGGGTAATAATTTTTCAAACCAACTAGCCATTGCTATTTAATGGCTAAAGATAGCTCTTTTGTTTTTTTTGAGATCTTAGCAACTGTATCCCCTCCTTCCCCTATAAGATCTACGAATACACTTCCTGCTACTATACCATCAGCAAGTTCTTTGACAGATAAAGCTGAATTTGAATCTTTTATCCCAAAACCAATTGCTATAGGTAGATCGGTTTGATTGCTTAATAACTCAACTTTCTGCTTAACATCTTCGGAATCTAAATCATTTGACCCTGTAATGCCTTTAACAGAAATATAATAGATATAACCAGAAGAGAGATCACAAATTTCTTTTGCTCTAGAAAGATCAGTAGTAGGCGCAATCAATCTAATTACATCAATTCCATTACTCTTTGCTTCCTTCGAAAATTCGGTACTTTCTTCAGGTGGCATATCAACGATCAAAATTCCATCTACTCCTTTATTAGCTGCTTCTTTACAGAATTGTTTAACTCCCATAGATTCAAAAGTATTCATGTAGCCCATAAATACTATAGGGGTTGTTTCGTTAAACTTTCTAAATTGGGATGTCAAATTTAAAGCGTCTTTAATACTAATTTTATTGGACAGTGCTCTTTCATGACCTCTTTGTATAGATACTCCTTCAGCCATTGGATCAGAAAATGGTATCCCTATTTCGATTATATCTGCTCCCTCTTCTACCATACAGTTCATAAGGTCTAAGGTTGTTTTTAAATCAGGGTCACCAGCGACTATATACGTTATTAGTGCTTTAGAATCATTTAATGAAAGTTCATCAAATTTTTTTTTTATTCTATTCACTAAAGCTCTATCCCTTCTATAGAGGCAACAGTATTTATATCTTTATCTCCTCTTCCAGAAACATTAACCACTATTGTTTTATCAGGCTTCATTGTTGGTGCCAATTTTTTGACATACGCTAATCCATGAGCAGTCTCTAAAGCAGGCATAATTCCTTCTATTTTGGTAAGTTCTTTAAATGCATCTAAAGCTTCTTCATCATCGGCTACTACATATTCAGCTCTTCCAGTATCTTTTAACCAAGAATGCTCTGGACCAACTCCAGGATAATCTAAACCAGCTGAAACAGAATGTGTTTCTAATATCTGTCCAGCATCATCTTGCATCAAATATGTTCTCATTCCATGCAGTACACCCTCCTTTCCATCATTTAAAGGGGCTGCATGCTTACCTGTACTCAAACCTAAACCTCCTGCTTCTACTCCTATTAACTTTACTTCTTTAGATTTAATAAATGGATAAAAAAGACCTAAAGCATTTGATCCGCCTCCAACACATGCAATTAAGACATCTGGGTTTTTACCTATTTGATCTTTACTCTGTTCGATCACTTCTTCACCAACTACTGCATTAAAGTCTCTTACAATTTCTGGGTAAGGATGAGGGCCAGCAACACTTCCTATAATGTAATAAGTATCATCAACATTTGTTACCCAATCTCTCATAGCTTCGTTCATAGCGTCTTTTAATGTTCTGGTTCCAGAGTTAACAGCAACGACATCTGCGCCTAAAAGCTTCATTCTGAATACATTTAAAGACTGTCTATTTATATCTTCTTCTCCCATATAAACAACACATTCCAAGCCATGACGTGCCGCTACTGTTGCACTTGCAACACCATGCTGCCCAGCTCCTGTTTCAGCAATAATTCTTTTCTTACCCATGTGTTTTGCTAAAAGAATTTGCCCTACAGTATTATTGATTTTGTGAGCTCCCGTATGATTTAAATCTTCTCTTTTTAGGTAAATCTTTGCTCCACCCAAAAACTCAGTCCAACGCTTCGCAAAATAAAGCGGAGACGGTCTACCTACGTAATGTGATAGATCATTTCTAAATTCTTCTAAAAAATCTTTATCATTTTTAATGAGTTTATATTTTTCAGATAATTCATCTAATGCAGGAACTAATGTTTCGGCTACATACCTGCCGCCATATATTCCAAAACGACCTTTGTTATCCGGTAAATATTCTTCAGACATTAAATCTCCTGACTTTTTTTATCAAATCCCTAACTTTAATTGGATCCTTTTTACCTGGTGCACTCTCTACTCCGGAACTTACGTCTACTCCTTCGCAAGATACCGAAGAAAGTGCCTTTTCAACATTTATTGTATCTATTCCTCCAGCTAATAAGAAAGGAATTTTTAACTGAGTTCCAATTAAGCCCCAATCAAAAGATTTACCTGTTCCTCCATAAGATCCTTCTTCAAATGAGTCTAAAAGAAGCAATTTTGCCCTTGCAAAGCAATTATTGATATTATCAAAGTTTGTCTCCGCATTAACCCTGACAGCCTTAACAAAATCTACACTGAATTTACTGCAAAATTCTGCATCTTCATCACCATGAAATTGTGGTATTGCACGGGGAATTTTATCTAAGCAATTTGCTACAAACTCTTCTTCTTTGTTAACAAATACTAGAAAGATATCTAGATCATTGTTCAGGCACTCAACAATATCTGCGACTTTTTCTATCTCTATAAACCTATCACTTTCTTCGTGTAGTATAAAACCTATAGCATCCGCTCCTTCTGCTTCAACCATCAGTGCATCTTCTTTAGAAGTAATTCCGCAAATCTTTATAAAATGATTCATATGATTAAAGAATTATAACTTATACCTGTAGCGTAGAAATTTACTAAAATTAAATTATCTTAGGTTTAGGTATATTAAAATTTCTTGGATATCTTGGACCTACAAAATACAGGCCAGATGAATCAACTGTTTTTCCTGCGAATTTCCTGTCTTTTAAATCTAATATTTTCTTTACATCTAGAGGTTTTATCTCACCTTTTCCAACCATTATCAAAGTACCAACTATAACTCTGACCATATGCAGCAAGAAGGCATTAGCATTCAAATCAATCACGATTAAATCTTTGTTTTTTGTTATCTCAATTTTTTTTAAATTCCTAATTGGTGTCTTTGATTGACAACCTGAACCTCGAAAAGAACTAAAGTCATGTTCTCCTACTAAATATTTAGAAGCCTTTTTCATGGCGTGATAATCTAACTTCTGTGGAACATGGAGAGATCTTTTTGACCATAATGCTGAAGGTATGTCACTATTTCTTATAATGTATCTATAAGACCTATCAATAGCCGAGAATCTTGCATGAAAATTATCTTCCACTTCTCTAGACCATAGAACTCTTATATCATGAGGTAAGTAAGAATTTACCCCCCTTACCCATTCATCTTCTCTTCTAGAAGAACCAGTTTCAAAATGAATAACCTGCATAAGAGCATGTACTCCACTGTCAGTCCTACCACTACAAAAGGATTTTATTTTTTGATCAGCTACCTGATCAAGACCATTCTCTAGAATTCCTTGAATAGTTTGCTTAGTATCTTTTTGTTTCTGAAAGCCAAAATAATTGGTGCCTTCATACTCTAAACCAAGGGTTACTAGATATTTATGATTTGGCATTAGAAATCTGCTCTAAGAGAGAATTAGCAATGGCTGTATTTTCTTTAGATAATCCTTCAGATTTGATTACTTCTGTTAATAATTTAGTAGCTTCTTGCTTTTGATCCATCTCTATTAGACTCCTAGAGAGATTAATTTTTGCAAGAATTTCATCTCCTACTTCAGACAGATTTGAAGACTCTATAGTTAGATTATTTTTTTTAATCTCAAACCTTAAAGCTTGAATTACCAAACAGAATAAAGTTAAGCCTAGTACTAGTCCTATAAAGCCTTCCAGATAGGTTCCCGTAAGGAAAAAAAACTCAGTTTCCGCGTTTAATAAAAAGCTTTCCATTATTTAATCAAATAATAGTGAAGCTATTTGGATGCTATTTAAGGCAGCCCCTTTTAACAAGTTATCGGCAACAACCCACAAATTAAGTCTATTTTCATCCCAAAGATCTTTTCTCACTCTCCCTACTTGAACTAAGTAACTTCCATCTCCGTCAGTAAAAGCAGTAGGGTAATCTTCTTCCGATTTTCCGTATTTAACAGATAGGCCAGGTGCTTCTTGTAAAAGCTTAAGAGCTAAATCTTCAGATACAGGTCTTTTAGTTTTTATATGGACTGATTCAGAATGTCCATTTAGTACCGGAACTCTTACACACGTTGCAGCAACATGTATGTTTGGATCAAGAATCTTATGAGTTTCTCTTACCAGTTTATTTTCTTCTTTAGTATATCTATTCTCTTCAAACTCATCACAATGAGGAAGGACATTGTTAGCAATCGGCTTGGGGTAAATAGAACTTTTAATTTTTGCGTTTCCTTCATAAGCATCTATTTGATCTATTAATTCTTCAGTGGCTTTCTTTCCAGTCCCTGATACAGCTTGAAAGGTAGTCACATCTATTCTCTCAATAATAAATTCATCATGTAACGGTTTTAAAGCAACAAGCATTTGGATAGTTGAACAATTAGGGTTGGCAATAATTCCAGGAAGTTCATAATCATCTAATACTTTACTATTAACTTCTGGAACAATTAGAGGTATGTCGTCTTCGTAACGGAAACACGAAGAATTATCTACTACCACACAGCCTTGCGAAACTGCGATAGGAGCGTAAGTAGAAGCTACAGAAGATCCCGCAGAAAATAGTGCTAATTCTATATTAGAAAAATTAAATTTTGATAAATCTTCAACCTTATGATTCTTGCCCCTAAAATTTATTTCCTTACCAGCTGAATTGCTGCTAGCTAGTAAAGAGATTTCAGAATCTTGAAAAAAATCTTCTTCTAGAAGCTTTAAAAAACTCTGACCAACCATCCCCGTTGCACCTGCTATAGCTATCTTTCTTGCCTTATTCATTCAAACCTCTCAAATTTTCTAATATTTTTTGACTCATTTGATCTGTATTTAATTTCATATCTTCTGGGCCTTCGAGATCGTTGGTCCTATAGCCTTCTTTAAGAGCCTTCTCTATTGATTCTTCAACTTTACTCGCAGGCTCTTCTAGACCAAAACTATATCTAAGCATCATTGCGACTGAAAGAATCGCAGCTATTGGATTGGCTAATCCTTGCCCAGCAATATCAGGCGCCGAACCATGGACAGGTTCAAACATGCCTTTATTTTTCGAATTGATAGAGGCCGAAGGAAGCATACCGATTGATCCAGTCATCATAGCAGCTATATCCGAAAGTATATCTCCAAATAAATTACCTGTGACTATCACATCAAACTGCTTAGGTTCTTTTACTAATTGCATAGCAGCGTTATCAACCAACATGTGTGAAAGATTTACATCTGGGTATTCTTTAGAGAGATCAGTAATTACTTCTCTCCATAAAACACTTACCTCCAATACATTTGCTTTATCAACTGAACAAAGGTTCTTATTTCTTTTTTGAGCAGCCTCAAAGGCAACCCTTCCAATTCTCTCAATTTCATCATGACTGTAAATCATGGTATTAAACGCATTTTGGTTATCTTCTCTTCTTCCTCTTGGCTCTCCAAAATAAATCCCTCCCGTTAACTCTCTGATTATTAATAAATCAAGGTTCTCAACTTTCTCAGGCTTAAGGCTTGAAGAAGCAGTTAAGTATTTTGAAAGGATGGCAGGTCTAAAATTTGCAAATAAATCTAACTCTGATCTCAGACCTAATAATGCCCTTTCAGGCCTATATTGATAATCTATGTCATCCCACTTAGGGCCACCCACAGCTCCTAATAAGATTGCATCAGAATTACGTGCTGCATTTAAGGTATCTTCGGGTAAAGGAACTCCAGTCTGATCATAAGCCGAACCCCCCACTAAAGCTTCTTCTATAACGTAATCTAAATTATAAATATCATTTATCAACTCAAGAATGCTTTTTGCAGAATTAGACACTTCTGGACCTATTCCATCTCCTGGGAGAAAGAGTATTGTTTTCTTCTTACTCATAAGTATTAAAGATCCAAGGAGCTTCTTTTGCTCTTTTTAGTTCGTATTCTTTAATTGCATCAGCATGTTTTAAACTGAGTCCAATTTCATCTAAACCTTCTAAGATGCATTGCTTTCTAAATGGATCAATATCGAAACTAGTCAACTCATTACCTTCACATGAAATAATTTGTTCAATTAAATCAATTTCAATCTCTTTACTTTCCTCTGAAAGAGCTATTAATTCTGAAATTACTTCTTCAGGAAGTTGGATTGGTAATAAACCATTATTAAAGCAGTTGTTGTAAAAGATATCAGCGAAACTCTCAGCAATCACAACTTTAAAACCGTAGTCAATTAGAGACCAAACCGCATGCTCTCTACTCGAACCGCATCCAAAATTCTTTTTACTAATTAATATATCAGCTCCTTTATATTTTTCTTGATTAAGAACAAAACTATCATTTTTAGGTCTATTATCATTATTTTGACCAGGATACCCTTCATCTTCGTATCTCCAAGCATCGAATAAATTAGGTCCAAAACCGCTTTTCTTAATGGATTTCAAGAATTGCTTAGGAATAATCTGGTCTGTATCTACATTATCCCTAGATAAAGGAAGAATCTTTCCAGAATGGAAAATGTATTGATTTTTCATTAGAACAACTCCCTTACATCAACAAACCTTCCCTCTATAGCTGAAGCTGCTGCTGTAGCAGGGCTAACCAAATGCGTTCTTCCACCATACCCTTGTCTTCCTTCAAAATTCCGATTTGAAGTCGAAGCACAATGTTCTCCTTCTCCGAGCTGATCAGGATTCATTGCTAGACACATTGAGCATCCTGGTGCTCTCCACTCGAAACCAGACTCTATAAAAATTTTATCTAAACCTTCTTCAGCCGCTTGTTCAGCTACCAGGCCTGATCCTGGTACAACAATAGCTCTCTTAATCTCAGATGAAATTTTCTTTCCTACAACAACTTTTGCAGCCATTCTTAAGTCTTCAATTCTAGAATTCGTACATGAGCCTATAAAAATTTGATCTAATTTAATATCAGAAATCTTCATTCCAGATTCTAAGTTCATATATTCCAACGCATGCTGTATAGACTCAGAATTAGCTTCAGGAATCTTTCCATCAATATCTATAACCATCTCCGGAGAAGTGCCCCAAGTAACCTGAGGTTTAAGAGTTGATCCGTCTAAATAAATTATTTCTTCAAAATGCGCATCGTCATCACTTTTTAACTCTTTCCATTGAGATAAAGCTAATTCCCACTCATCTCCTTTAGGAGTAAAGGGTCTATTTTTTACATATTCCTCAGTAATATTATCAAAGGCAACTAAGCCTACCCTTGCTCCTGCTTCAATAGACATATTGCATACAGTCATCCTACCTTCAATGCTCATAGCCTCTATGACAGATCCAGAATATTCAATTGCAAAGCCTGTACCACCCGCTGTTCCTATTTTTCCTATTACAGCTAAAGTAACATCCTTGGGTGTAACACCAGGAGACAGTTCCCCATCAATTACAACTTTCATATTTCTTAATTTGGAAGTTTTTAGACATTGTGTAGCTAATACATGTTCTACTTCTGATGTTCCTATACCAATTGCAAGAGTAGCTAAAGCACCATGAGTTGATGTATGAGAATCTCCGCAAACCAAAGTCATACCTGGCAAAGTAACTCCTTGTTCTGGCCCAATTACGTGAACAATGCCTTGTCTTTTATCTAAAATATCAAATTGAAGAATGCCTAACTCAGAACAGTTCTTATCAAGAGTTGTTACTTGAAGTTTCGCTACTTTGTCTTCTATGCCTTCAATTCCCTTTTCCCGATCTGTTGTAGGAACATTATGATCTGGTGTGGCGATATTTGAAGATATTCTCCAGGGCTCTCTACCAGCTATCTTTAGACCTTCGAAAGCCTGTGGAGAAGTGACTTCATGTATCAAATGCCTATCGATATAAAGCAAAAAAGTGCCATCCTCTCTTTCGGCAACTGCATGGGAATCCCACAATTTATCGTAAAGAGTCTTAGGCATGTTTTAATTGTTAGAAGGGATATCTGGAGTCTCAGATTCTACATCTGCA
>CACDOC010000023.1 GCA_902554355.1 uncultured SAR86 cluster bacterium
AAATTCCAACAGTGCTTTCATCGACAATTCTAAGGTTGCATTCTCTTGATAAAGCTCTATCAATGATTTCTTTTGTTTTGTCTCGTGTAGAAATTGTTAACGTGTCAAAGAAAGATTCTTGTAGCAATTCAAATCCATTTTCTTTTAAATTTTGCGCTAATAGATTTGTTAAATTATTAACATTTTTGGCTATTTGTTTTAATCCTTCAGGGCCGTGATAAACAGCATAGAAACCAGCCATAATTGCAAGCAACGCCTGAGATGTACAAATGTTACTAGTAGCTTTTTCCCTTCTTATGTGTTGCTCTCTTGTTTGCAGAGCCAATCTGTATGCAAGGTTTCCTGAGTTATCTATTGAAGCACCCACAATTCTTCCAGGAAGAGACCTTCTTAGTTCATCCTTCACCGCTATAAAAGCTGCATGGGGGCCTCCACATCCAAGGGGGACACCAAATCTTTGCGAGGAACCTATAACTATGTCGGCATTTAATTCTCCAGGCGCTTTCAACAAGGTAAGTGCTAATAAATCACTAGCAAAGGTTATCAGAGCATCTTTTTTTTGAGACTCAGCGACAATCTTCTCAAAGTTTGTAATTTTTCCGTCAGCCCCGGGGTATTGAAGGAGCATCCCAAAGTAATCACAAGAATTAGCTTCTTCTGTTGAACCAATTTTAATTTCTATTCCTAATGGGAAAGCTCTTGTTTTAAGAACATTAATTGTATTTACGAGACAATTTTCATCAACAAAAAAGATATTTGATTTAGCTTTAGAAGACCTCCTAGAAAGTGTCATTGCTTCTGCTGCTGCGGTAGCTTCATCTAATAGCGAAGCATTTGCAATATCCATAGCCGTCAAGTCACACACCATAGTTTGGAAATTGATTAAAGCTTCTAATCTTCCTTGAGAGATTTCAGGCTGGTAAGGTGTGTAGGATGTATACCAGGCAGGATTTTCAAATATATTCCTTAAAATTACCTTGGGCGTAATAGTGTTGAAATGTCCCTGACCAATATAGCTTTTGAAAACTTTATTTTGTGAAGCAATCTCTCTTAGGTCTTTTAGGACACTTTCCTCATCCTTTTGTTGACCTATATTTACTTTATCTTTTTCTAATATATTTCTAGGAATTACTGCTTCAACAAAGGAATCCATCGAACTAAATCCAATGGTTTTTAACATATAATCTATGTCATCTTTCGTTTGCCCTATATGCCTTCGAGAAAAAAGGTTTAGGTTCTTTTTTTCTTCCAAACTTTATTCCTCTAAGCAGGACGCTTTATATTCTTCTTCAGTCATCAAGTCTTCAAATCCTTCCATATCAATAACCTTTATCTTGTAGAACCAGCCTTCTTCAAGAGGAGATGCATTGACTGTCTCAGGCTCATCAATGAGTTTTTCATTAATCTCTATCACTTCTCCTGCAAGAGGAGCATATATATCGGAAGCTGCTTTTACAGATTCTACAATAGCTGATTCTTCTTCGGCATCAAGCTGCTTTCCTATCTCAGGGAGCTCGATAAAAACGATGTCACCTAATAAATCTTGGGCATGATTACTAATTCCTACTGTCAAAACTCCTTCTTCATCTATTCTTCCCCATTCATGGCTGGGCAGATATCTAATCTGATTAGCTAGTTCATTCATTTTCTTTCTTCAAATACTTCTTTGCCTTCAATTACAAATCTAGGAGACCCTATTTTAGCCTTTATTAGCTTGCCGCGGGCCTCAGCAAAACAAGTTTTTTTATTTTTTTTAGGCAATCTGGCTAATGCAATAGGTTTCTTTAATGATGGAGAATAGGTTCCACTAGTCACTACCCCCTCTAGTTCTTTATTTTCATTAAGATATAGTTTTTGACCTTGTCTTAAGATTGTTCTTTCATCCAAGACAATGCCCACTAGCTCATGATAATTCGCTTCTTCTATTTTCTGCATAAGAGCATCCTTTCCTATAAAGTCTCTACTTTCATCTTGCCAAGATATTGTCCAAGCCATATTGCATGCCAGGGGAGAAATGGAATCATCCATCTCAAAACCGTATAGATTAAATCCTGCTTCTAGCCTTAATGTGTCTCTAGCGGCTAATCCTATAGGACTCACTCCAGCATTTAATGTTTTTTCCCATATTAATTCTGATTTTTCGTTAGGGAGTATGATTTCAAAGCCTTTTTCACCCGTATAGCCAGTTTTGACTGCTAAAATTTCATTTTCATAGGTTCCTTGGAATCTTTTTTTTGTTTTTAAGGAAGATAGACCTAATTCATCTAAAAGATCTAGAGATCGTGGCCCTTGAATAGCAATCATTGCTAAATCTATCCTCTCATCAATTTCTACATCAAAACCAGAAGATATGGATGAAATCCATTTTAGGTCTTGTTCTCGTCTGGCACAATTAACAACTAATCTGTACCCAAACTCCATCTTGTAGGCTATCAAGTCATCTATTACTCCAGCATTTTCATTAAGCATTGCTGAGTACATGCCGTCATAGTCTTCTTTTAAGGCATCCACATCGTTTGAGATAAGTTTCCTTACTAAATTTCTAGCCTCAGAACCTCTAAAATCTATAACTGTCATGTGGGACACATCAAAAATCCCGCAACTACTTCTAACTTCTTCATGTTCAGCGAGCTGTGAGCCATAATTGATAGGCATTGACCAGCCATGAAAATCTACCATCTTGGCTTTGGCATTAATGTGTTGATTAAATAAAGGAGTTTTCTGTATCAAGGAACAATATATATAAACGTAAATTTTAACCTTTAAGTTAAAAGTTGTCTTAACCAACTTTACACTTTATCCACTAAAATTGTGGATAACTTTGTTAACTAAATGATACAGGTAAAGTAAAAGAAGGGGCATTTAAATTTGATCAAAATTTGATCAAAATATTTTAAGTCTGTTAACCAATAGTTGACGATGATAATATCGTCTCAAATTTACGATACTATTATCTGAAATGGAATATTTGTCACAATTTGAAGAGTTAAAGGCCAGAAAATTGAACCTTGATCTTACTCGTGGCAAACCAGCAAGCGATCAATTGAACCTTTCTACTGCGATAGACGCCATAGAAATTAATGATTACAGTTTTGATCAATTAGACTTAAGGAATTATGGCTTACTAAAAGGTTTATCAGAATGTAGGGAACTGGGTTCTAAGATATTGGGTTGCGAAAAAGAATACATTTGGGCAGGTGGAAATAGCAGCCTTACTTTGATGTCTCAATACCTTTCTTATTTATGCATTCAAGGAATTGGTGACGGGCCTTGGTCTTCTGAAGAAAGGGTTTCCATACTATGCCCTGTTCCTGGATATGATAGACACTTTGTTTTAACAGAAAATCTAGGTCTTAACATGATTCCTGTTCCTCTAAACGGAAAGGGTCCTGATTTAGAAGCAATAAGATCTAATCTTGAATCCGATGATTCAATTAGAGGTATTTGGTGTGTTCCAAAACACTCTAATCCAACAGGAGAGACATATAGCAAGGATACAATCGAAGGATTGATAGATATTTTTAGTAAAACCAGAAATAAAAGCAGAATCTTTTGGGATAATGCATACGCTGTTCACGACTTTGAAGAGTCAGAACCTTTAGCGGACATTTTTTCTATTGCTAAAGATAAGGGTGAAGAAGATTTAGTCATTGGGTTTGGGTCTACATCTAAAATAACCTATGCAGGCGCTGGAATAGGGTTCATAGCTTTATCAGAACTAAATCAAGCATTATATTTACCTTATTATTCTTCGTTGATCATTGGTCCTGACAAAATGAATCAGCTTAGGCACGTTAAATTTTTTCAAAAGAATGATCTAGAGCAACACATGCGTAAGCATGCAGATCTAATTCGACCTAAGTTTGAGTTAGTTCAGAAATGGCTTAAAGGACAAAGTTATGGTTCTTGGACAAAACCTACAGGAGGCTATTTTGTTTTATTAAAGACTAATCCTGGCCTAGCAAAAAGAATAATCTCTTTATCAAGCGAGTTGGGTCTTAAGATAACTCCAGCTGGGTCTACTCACCCTTACGGCCTGGATCCTCAAGATGAATATATAAGGCTTGCACCAACTGCTTGCTCAATTGAAGAATTAGATGCAGCGATGGAGGTCTTGGTTTGCTGCATGGGTTTAGCTCACCAAGAGAATTTAAAAGTTTAATTTTTACTATTTTCTAGTATTTCGTAAGAATCCCCATCAAATCCACCAAAAAATACGGGTACATCAGGGTGCTCAACCGGAATATTGCTGTCATCTATCAATAAATTTTGTTGAGAGACGTAAGCCGAATAAAAGACTTGATCATTTTCAGCAAATACATGGTAGAAAGGCTGGTCTTTCTTGGGCCTTATCGCAGCAGGAATAGATCTATACCATTCTTCGGTATTATTAAATTCCGGATCAACATCGTAAATAACTCCTCTAAAATCAAGGTATTTGTGTTTAACTACTTGACCTAGAGAGTAAGCTGTTTCTATTGTTTTTTTCATAAAATTAAGTCGTTTAAATTTTTAGATTGATTAAGAATATCATCAGAACTTATTTTAACTTTATTTTCAACCAACTTTCTACAAATTAAGAATTCTTTTGGATTATTGACAGAATCAACAGCTATAAGTTCTTGTTCCTTTAAGTAAAAGAGCATAAATTTAGATTCTTCTTGGCTTCCTCTCATTAGAACTTGGTCATGATCTCCAGACAAACCAACTATTTGTAATTTGTGATCATATTGATCAGACCAAAACCACGGTACTTGGTTGTAAGCAGTTTTATTACCCAAAATAGATGAAGCAACTGTCTTAGACTGTTCCATGGCATTATGAACAGATTCTAGTCTCAACATACGATTTAGTTTTTTATTGGGATGGTTAGTGCAATCTCCACAAGCAAATATTTTTGCATCTTCAGTTTGTCCATATTTATCTACAGAAATACCGTTATCACAATTTAATCCAGATTCTTTAGCTAATTCTACATTGGGAATTACTCCTGCCCCTATAACTAATATATCGGCTTCGATTGATGAACCGCCAGAACAGGTAACACGCTCTACTGCTTCATTTCCATCTACTTTTTCTAAACTCTCGTTGAGAATAAATTCAACCCCATTCTTTAAATGCAGTTTTTCATAATATTCAGAAATAATTGGATCCACTGTTCTATTCATTACCCTATCTGCCATTTCTATGACAGTGATTTTGGTATCAAATTCTGTAGCTACTGCTGCAACTTCTAACCCTATGTAACCCGCTCCGACTATTACTAGGTTCTTACTGTTTAGTAATCCATCCTTAAGTAACTCTGCATCGTCAATTCCCCTTAAGTAATTAATTCCATCTAGATCAGATCCAGGAAAACTTAATTTTCTAACTCTGCTTCCTGTAGCCAATACCAACTTGTCATAACCAATAGTTTTATCATCAGATAAATGAACCATGCAGTTATCTCGATCTATTGTGTTGGCTGTTACTCCTAAATTGAGTTGTATAGAATTTTCCTGAAAGAATTCAATTTTTTTTAAATATAATCTATCACTTCCAGTTGAACCATTTAAGAAACCTTTAGATAGAGGAGGGCGTTGATACGGTAGGTGATTTTCTTCTCCTACTAAACTTATGGAGCCTGAATAGCCTTCTTTTCTTAAAGAAGCAATGCATTGAATTGCCGCTTGTCCTCCTCCAACTACTACTAATTCTTCCATAAACTAAAAAGTTCTCGATTAATTCTTCAATTATGAATAAAGTCTACAACTAATTTATCAATTATGGAGAAATAAAATGATAGGAATAGTAGCTACTTTAAAAATAAAAGAAGGCTCAGGAAGTGAATTTGAGGCTGTAGCAAGTCAACTTGTGGAAAAGGTAAACGCTAATGAGGATGGAGTTGTTTACTATGATTTATTCAAACAAGATGATACTACTTATGTATTTTTAGAAAAATACAAAGACCAAGAGGCACAAGATGCACATGGGAAAACAGATTACTTCAGAGAATTAGGCGCACAAATGGGACCTTTTATGGCAGGTGCACCTGATATAAAAGTTCTTCAATTAGTATAGTTTTAGCCAAGATGAGGTTTAGACAAATATTCTCTAGACCTCATTTCTACTAATCTACTTAGAGTTCTTTTATAAGGCCCAGTTAATTTTTTACCCTTATATAAATCTTCTAATGCCACTTCTAAAGATAAAATCAGATTTACTTTTCGTTCATAGCATTCGTCTATAAGAGCAATAAACCTCCTAGCAGAATCTTCATTGTCAGTTGTAAATATAGGTATATCAGATACAAAGATAGTGTGAAATTCTGTGCATATCTCGATGTAGTCTTTAGCACTTCTTGGCCCTTCGCATAATTTTTTAAAATCGAACCAAACAGAGCCTTTCGCTTTCTTCAGAGTCTTTATCTTTCTTCCCAGAATTTCTACTTTACCATTTTCTTTATATTTGTTTCCTGTTAAATCAGAGAAGCTTTTAGAAATCTTTTCTTTATTTATGTCATCTTTTGAAATTATAAATATTTCTAATTGTTCGAGAGTTCTTAGTCTGTAATCTTGAAGCGAATCTAGCTCATAAATTTCACAATTTTCTTTTAATGATTCAATCGCTGGAACAAACCTATCTCTATGCAATCCATTTTCGTATAAATGGTCTGGGTGGGTATTCGATGTGGCTATAAGGGTTACTTCATTTTCAAATAGTTTTGTAATAAATCTTCCTAATAACATGGCGTCACCAATATCTTCTACATAGAACTCATCAAAACACAGGATATCGGTAGATTTAGATATTTCTTTAGCGGCAACCTGTAAAGGGTCTTCCTGGCCCGATAGTTTTTCTAGGTCTTCATGTAACCCTTTCATAAATCTATGGAAATGTAGTCTTTTTTTCTTTTTGATATCTAAATTTTCAAAGAAAATATCCATTATTTGAGTTTTCCCCCTACCTACATCACCTCTTATGTATAGACCTTTAGTAGTTTTATTAGAAAACCAACTTTTAGAGTTTGAAGTAATGCCTTCTGCGATCTCATCAAGTTTTTTCAATAGATCTAATTGCTTTTCATCAAAACTGAGATGGCCAGAATCAACCATCTCCATATACACTTTAGAAGGGTTCAATGGCTTTTATGCAAAATCAGGATTATGAGTAAAAGTATGTATATCTTCATCTACGGGAGACCAAGGGCTAGCAGAAGAACTAAAAAAATTTGAGTCTGCAGAGACCCACGAAGAATCGTCTAAGCTTCCTGCTTTGATGAATTTAATATCAGGATTCTCTTCGACAAAAGAAATTAGTGGAGATCCACAATTTTCACAAAAACCTCTTGATATATGGGATCCAGCACTTCCAATAACGCTGTAATATTTTATTTCTCCATTAACTTCGAGAGCGTCTGCTGGAATAAGTAAAATAGTTGCTTTACCGCTACCTGTACTTTTTTGACAGTCTTTGCAATGGCAGTGATGAGCGCTTATAACGTTAGATTGATTAAATTTGTATCCAACTGATTCGCACAGACACCCGCCTTTTTGAGTTGTATAGCTCATATCTTTCTCCTTTTATTTACTCGGTTTTTTCATTATCAAGACCGGTGTTTTTTCAAGATAGTTCATGTAATCTGGGTCTGATCCCCATTTCTTAATAGCTCTATTTTCTAAAAGATTTACTCCGCTTATTTTAGTTAATAAAACGTAAACAAATATAGGAGATATAAGGGTACACAATTGCCAGCCACTTAAGACCGGATAAGCAATTAAAGTTACTCCAATCCATAACATTATTTCACCAAAATAATTTGGATGGCGTGACCACGCCCACAAACCATTGGTAATAAATTCTTTTTTCTTTGAGGTATCTTTTTTGAAATCTCTTTTCTGTTTATCCGCAATAATTTCTATCGAAAAACCTGTTATCCATAATAATGTACCGATAAGGGCTGGCCAACCTAAAGCCACTGTGGTGTTTGATGTTATGGCTGCTAATCCGGCCGCCATAGTAATAAAGACCCAGCAACCTCCAATAGTCCAAGTCATCAAATACCATACAAATTGAGTTTTCATAACCGTGAACCTTTTGTCTTTGCCATCTTTCTTTACCCGTAAGTAAAGAAAGGACCCAAGCCTAACTGCCCATACCATTATTAAGACACCAATTAAAAGATCACGCGGATCTGAAGATGGGTTTAAGTAGAACCCGAGAGATATTGCTGCTAAATAAGAAATTGAACCCGTTAAGTCAAAATAGTGTTCTGTCTGACTGATAAAAGAAGGTATGAAAATAATCCAATGCAACACATAGCTTACACAAGCACAAAGAGCAAAAAGGGAAAATCCATTAATCTCTGTAGAGCCTTGACTTCCTGCCAAAGCAATTAGATAACCTATTAAAATTGAAGCTAGTATCGCTGGAATAGTAATTGTTTTTTTCATCGCTTGTTTATTTCTAATTTAAATGTTCATTAGAAGAAACAATATTACAGTTTTCAAGTTATTTCTTTAAAGTTTATGCAAATAGAATCAAATTAAGTTAATCTTATAAACAATTCAAAATATGGAGTTAAGCATGACAACATTAATAGTTTTAACCGCGACACTTTATTTGGTAGGAATATTCACGCAGGTATTACTGAATCAAAATAACTTAAACTTTTTACTTGGAAACAGAGAAGGTGAGGTTGAAGAAAGTGCTATGGTAGGAAGAACTAGAAGAGCAAATAACAACTTATTAGAGAGCCTTCCTGTCTTTTTTGCATTAGCGATCCTATCTATAATAATGGAAGTAGATAACTATAATTTAGCTATGTATTGGCTTGGATTGAGGTTTCTCTTTTTTCTAACTTACGTCTTTGGACTTATCTATATAAGAACCTTGCTCTGGTTCGGTGCTCTTGTTTGTTTAATTATGATGGGCGTAGCTTTACTGTAGCTAAGCGATTAATTTATGAGCCTTTTTCTCTCGAAAAAAGAAAATAATTTTTACGTAAACGAAGGCTACTTAGTTAGAGAAAATCAATTCACCACTAACGAAGTCGATTCTTTAAGAAAGGCCCTTGAAAGAGCTGTTAATTCTGCGGAAGAAAAAGCAGATAATGGGCAAGTCTATTATTTAGATAAAAAGAAATTTGTAGATGTGGGTCATATTACTCTCCAGTATGAGCCTCAACCCAATGACAATGTCTTGAGAGTTATTGAACCAGCTCATTCTTTAGACAAAGAATTAAGCTCTCTAATTAAGGATAAAAGAATAACGGATCCTGTAAGGTCTATCCTCGAAGAAGAAGATATATCGCTTTGGACTGATAAGTTAAATTTAAAGCGACCTGGAAATGGATCAGGTTTTGGATGGCATCAGGACTCTCCTTATTGGGTACATGACAATAAGAATGTTGATTTGCTTCCTAATGTTTATTTGTCTTTAGATGATGCAGACAAAGCTAATGGTTGTTTTAGAGTTATAAGAGCAAGTCATAAGGAAGGATGTTTGCCCGGAACTTCAAATGGCACACAACTTGGTGGTTTTTATACTGATCCCAGCTGCTTCAACGAAACTGATGCGGTTGATATTAGAATAAAGGCTGGTTCTTTAGTTTTTTTTAATCAGCACATAGTTCATGGTTCGGAACCTAACTTATCTGATCAACAAAGAAGAGCTTATATAATTACTTATCAACCAAAAGATCAGCCCATGCTCAAATCAGGAGTAATAAATAATATAAATTAAGATTTATTCTTTGTTGACCCTTTAACTAAATTTTCAGGGCTTGCTAAAACAGTAAATTTATCTTTACTGTCGCTAAATATTTTTTCAGGAGTTACAGACTCTAGCTTGCCATCGACATGATTCGGGTCACTATAGAATCCCATCACATATCCTCCTTTTGAATAACCTATAAGTGATCGCAGTTCAGGAGTTAATTCTTTAGCTATTTCAGGAGGGCAAGATAAATATTGATTTTCTTGTTGTCTAATCCAGCCCGGTGCGTAGTGTATAAATATTCCTGACCTTACTTCATCAGAGATGTTATCCCCTCCACCATGTAAAACAGATCCTGTATATATTAGAACAGATCCTTTTTTCATCTCAGCATAGGCAATCTCATCTTCAAGGGGCTCTCTTTTAGCATCCCATTTATGAGACCCAGGGACAAGTTGAGTAGCTCCATTTTTAAAAGTGAAGTCTGTAGCAGCCCAAACAACGGCAAATTGAGTTTCAATCTTTCTAGAAATATAGCCCCCCCAAAGCCCTCGGTCTCGGTGGAGAATCTGTTTCGTCTCTCCCGGACCAATACTGATCAAAGAAGTGAAATGTAATTGGTAATTATCACAATGAGGTTCTAAAAACTGAGATGCTAGTGCATTAATCTTTGTATGCATGGCAAGATCACGACATCCATGTGATCTAGCAATTAATGCGCCGACTCTAGTTGTTTGAAAACCAGTAAATTCATCTGCACCTTTGAGGTTTCCTTTTATAAAGGGATCTAATTCGTTTAATATTTTATCGATTTCAGCATCAGGAATTACATCATCTATAATTACAGCTGCGTCTTGATCTATAATCCTTAGAGCCTCTTCATCTGGAGTGTCAATAGATATATGCTTTACTTTGGCCATTTTTAGTAAAATAGTTCTCTTACAAACCTAGTATGGCAGTTAAAGAAGCACTTCGTCACCTTTTTTCGTATACACATTAAATTCATCGCTTGTTAAATCATCTTCCTGTCTTATAGCTAAAAAGTATTTAATTAACCCCTTTATTTCGTTGGGTTTAGTGCCAGTAGCCATAATCCGTTTTGATTCTAATAAGGAGGCAGTTTTAAAACCATCTTTGGAGCCCATTGATAGTGTGATGATTCCTAAAAATTTAACACTGTCTAGTGTAATTAAAGCTACATCGCATTTTTTCTTTAATTTTTTTAAGGTATGAAAATTAGCCTTATGACCTTCATGAAATATTGTTTTGCCCTCATCACTTTCTAGGAAAAAGCAAAATGCCGATAATGAATAGGGAAAACCAGCAGGAAAAGTCGACAGTTTAAAAGGCCCAACATCCATGACCTGATTATCGATACAAGAAATTGGGTTATCTATATTGTTCTTAATAAGAATTTTCTTTACTTTCTTGGTAGTAATTATCTTAACTTTA
This sequence comes from uncultured SAR86 cluster bacterium, assembly GCA_902554355.1. GTDB lineage: Bacteria > Pseudomonadota > Gammaproteobacteria > Magnimaribacterales > Magnimaribacteraceae. The sequence goes on from CACDOC010000023.1 coordinate 11,149, forward strand.
TTATTAAGTTGCTTAATGGAGGGCAAGTGGAGATGATCTATAAATGGAGCTGTAATAATTATTGCTTCAACTTTATCTAATTCATCTTGAGAAAGAGAAGATGATTCTTTTCTTTCTCTTTGAAGTAAGACGGAGCTGTCTGGGTTTAGTTTTTTATCAAGCCAAGGATCAATTAGTATCCCGAAACCATTTTCTTCAATAAACCAAGTTTGATAATCGTCAGCTTTTACAACTCGCATTAAATTTTACAGTTAGTCATTCTTAGAGAATTTATTAGTAGCTTCTATTAGTAGATGTGTGATTTCTTCTTCAAAAGCAGAATGACCTGAAAAAGGAGCAATCTTTAAATCAGCCTCAGGCCATTTCGAATGTAATTCATAGGCTGTTGTGGGCGGGCACACCACGTCATATCTTCCTTGGACAATTACGCCAGGGATGTCTCTTATTATCTCTATGTTATCTAAAAGCTGGTTCTCGTGTTCCAAGAAACCTTTATTAACAAAATAATGATTTTCAATTAAAGCAAAGGCTAGAGCAAATTCACTATTCACTGAATCTTTTACAGCTTCTGGGTTGTGATTAATAAAACTTGTTGAAGCTTCCCATTTCGACCACGCTTTCGCAGCCGACAATTTTTTTTCTTCATCTTCTCCATTGAAAATTTGTCTATAAGCTTCAATGAGGTCGTGTCTCTTATCTTCAGGAATTTCTTTAATAAAGCCAAGCCAAGCTTCAGGGTAGATTTCACTTGCTCCATATTGGTAAAACCATTGAAGTTCTTTTTGCCTAAGCATAAAGATTCCTCTGAGAACAAGTTCTGTTACCTTGTCTGGGTGATTTTGGGCATATGCAAGAGCCAGGGTGCTTCCCCAGGAGCCTCCAAAAACAAGCCATTTCTGAATATTGAGTTCTTTTCTAATTGATTCAATGTCTTCAACCAGATGCCAAGTGGTATTATCCTCTAAACAAGTGTGGGGTTTACTTTTACCGCAACCTCTTTGATCAAAAAGTATGATTCGAAATTTTTTTGGATCAAAAAATCTCCTTGAAAGCTTTCCTGCGCCTCCCCCAGGCCCACCGTGAAGAAAAATGGCAGGCTTACCTTTAGGGTTTCCACATTGTTCGTAGTAAATGCTATGTACCCCTTTTTTTAAATAGCCAGTTTCGAAAGGTTCAATTGGAGGAAATAGTTTATTTGTCTTATTAAAAAATTTCATAAAGTAATTTCAATAAAAAGGTATTGATAAAGATACCCTTTACAAAAGCATAACATTCTATTTTAATACAAGAGTCGTGATTTGATCCTATTGCAACGACTTTTAAATAAATGCTAAAACGGAAAAAGGAATTCCAGGATTTAACTAAAACCAAAGAGGGTCATGTGTATCATGATTTATCTTATGACATGGAGTATAGAAAAATGAAAAGAACATTGGTAGAACGGTTGGATCAAGGCCCTGTAATTTGTGCAGAAGGCTTTTTGTTTGAAGTTGAAAAAAGGGGTTATTTAGCATCAGGGGAATTTGTTCCAATGGTTTCGTTAGAACATCCAGAAGCTCTTGAAAATTTACATAAAGATTTTCAACACGCTGGTTCAGATATAGTTGAGGCTTTTACCTATAACGGTCATAGAGAGAAAATGCGCGTGATAGGCAAAGAGGAGCTTTTAGAGCCTCTTAATCGGGCCGCTCTTAAGATAGCAAAAAAAGTTGCTGATAATCCCCTGGATGGTGGAGAGCCTAATTTAATGGCTGGAAATATTTCTAATTCAAATATTTGGAAAGAGGGCGACAACGAATCAAAAATCGAAGTTCATAAAATGTTTAATGAGATGGTTGAATGGGCAGTGGATGAAGGAGCAGACATGTTAATTGGAGAAACCTTTTATTACGCTGAAGAAGCATATACCGCTCTAGATATAATTCAAAAGGCCGGATTGCCTTCAGTAATTACAATAGCCCCTATGGGCGTTAATGCAATGATGGATGGGGTTTCTGTTTTAGACACGATGAAGGAATTAGAACAAAGAGGAGCTGATGTAGTTGGCATGAATTGTTTTAGAGGTCCTGAAACCATGATGCCTTATCTTAGAGAGGCAAGAAAAATTCTTAAATGTCATATGGGCGCTCTTCCTATACCATTTAGAACTTCGAAAGATCACCCAACCTTCTTTAATTTGCCTGATGACGACTCTTGTACTTGTCCTGCCCCACACGGAAGAACTTTTCCAACAGCTTTAGACCCGCTTTACTGTAATAGATATGAAATCCAAGAATTTGCTAAAGAGGCTTCTAAATTAGGGATTAACTACCTAGGAGTTTGCTGTGGAGCGACACCTATGCACATAAGAGAAGTTGCCGAAGCGGCAGGCTTAACGGTCCCTGCAAGTAAATATAGGGAAAAAATGGAAAATCACTTCATGTACGGTTCCAATGAAAGAATTGCAGAACATATGCAGGAATTTGGAGATAAAGCTTAGAAGTTTTCCATGTTTACTATTTAAAGTTTTGACTTAACTTCTGGCTGCAGAGTAACCTTTAAGTTAGGCTCTCCACCGTCCAAGGGATTATCAGCAACTTTTTTTGCTATCTGTAGTGGTGCCCAGAGGTGGAATCGAACCACCGACACAAGGATTTTCAGATGATAAGTTAAAATTATTGGGAAAGATGAACCTAAATTGTCTACAAAACCTAAATAATGACTGTGTGATATTATGGTTGTTTAATCACAAGCTCAAATGAAATTAGTAATTATTGGTGCTGGTTATATAGCAGAAGAACATCTTCGGGTAATAGATGTTATTCCTGACCTTAAGGCAGAAGCTATCCTGACAAGGACTAAAGAAAAAGCATTAAAACTGCAAAAAAAATATAACATACCTTCTATATTAAAGGATCTTGAAGACTTAGAAGAAAATGCAAAGAATTACGATGGAGTCCTTATTCTAGTCTCTGCTGAAAATCTTTATTCAGTTACTGACCGCATTCTTAAACTCAAGTTGCCAACTTTTATTGAAAAACCTCCAGGTTTAACCTTTAAGGAATCTACTAGACTCTCCAACTTAGCACAAAAAATTAACTGTCCCAATATGGTTGGTTACAACAGAAGATTTTATTCAATATTTCATCAGGGCTTAAAGAGGATAGAAGATAAGGGTTTATTGTTAGGAATTAATATTACTGGCCATGAAAGATTTTGGAAAATTAAGGATGATGCACAAGTAAGCGAGAAAATAAAAGACAATTGGCTTTTTGCTAATGCCTCTCATACATTTGATTTAATAAATTTTTTTGGAGGAAAAGTAGATAAGTACAGTCTGTATAAAACTTCTTTACTTGAAAAAAAGGGAGATCAGTTCTCATTAAATTTTTCATTCAAGTCTGGAGCTATAGGCAATTATAGTTCCCATTGGTATTCCCCAGGTGGATGGTCTGTTACGCTTTTTGGACAGGGTATTACGGTTATTTTCAACCCTTTAGAAGAAGGGTATTCCTTAGATGAAGAATTTAAAAGGGTAGATATAATTCCTTCTAGGCAAGATGCTGAATATAAGCCGGGATTTTATGATCAAATGATTGCTTTTAAAGCTTTAATAGAAACAGGAAAGTTAGATTGGCCTGCTATCTCATTACAAGATAGCTTAGAAACATTGGAAATTGTTCATAATGTTGGTCGATCCTAAGATTAAGAAAAATGTTTAAAATTACCCTCATTGGTTCTGGCCAGATAGGCTCAAGACATCTTCAAGGCCTAGCCAATCTAAAGATCAACTCTTCTATAGAAGTAATTGATCCAAATATTGAATCTCTGGAATTGGCTAAAAAGAGGTTAACGGAAGTTAACAAAAGTAACAATGTTAAGTCTATTAAATTTTTCTCCAGCTTAGAAGAAAGCACTACCTTTTCAAATTTAGTTATAGTTGCCACTTCTAGTGACATTAGAAAAGACGTCGTTATGAAATACCTAGAGAACAATTCTACTCAATATATGATTCTTGAAAAATTTGCTTTCCAAAGTATTGAAGATTATCAATCAATCCTTGATCTGCTAAGAAAGAAAGAAATTAAGAGTTATGTTAACTGTCCAAATAGAGCTTTTCAAAGTTACGCAAAATTAAAAGATACATTGAAATCAGAGAAAAAAATACAAATTGAAGTAGATGGCGGAGATTGGAATTTAGCTTCTAACCTAATTCATTATCTCGATATAGTAAACTATTTATCTAATTCAAGAATTAAGTCATTAGAAGGGCGCAGCTTATCAAAAAGAATATTTAATTCTAAAAGAAAAGGCTTTAAAGAATTCTCTGGGGAAGTTTCCGGTATCACTGAGAGAGGTGATGAATTCTTTATTAGGCATAAAAAAAAATCAAACCAAGAGCTAACTCTAACTTTTACCTCTCAAAATAATCAGATAAAAGTATTAGAGTCACAGTCAAAGGCAATTCTTTATAAGATTAACGGGATTTTACACTCAAAAATAATTGATTTCCCCATACTCTATCAAAGTGATCTTACCACCTCACTGGTCCATGACCTTTTCTATGAAAATCAATGTGCACTCAGTAGTCTTAAAGATTCTTTTCATATACATAAGCTAATCATAAATTTATTTAATGATCATCTCGCAGATGTTCAAGGAAAAGTATATAAAAAATGTCCTATAACTTGACCATCACCATTTGCATACGATTTGAGAAATTAGATGTCTGCTCTTCTTGATTATCTTTGTTTATAGAATACAAGAAAATTAGAAATATGATTGGGAGGTGGTGCCCAGAGGTGGAATCGAACCACCGACACAAGGATTTTCAGTCCTTTGCTCTACCGACTGAGCTATCTGGGCAATAAGATTTGAGGATTGTATACAAATAATGGAAACAAAAGAATAAGTTTTATTCAGCAGGTCTATAGCCACTTGGCTTTGCGTAATCCTCCCCTGATAAAAATAATTCCATTTGTTCATTTAGCCAATTCCTCGATTCTCTGTCTGCTAGATTAAGTTGTCCTTCGTTTATTAACATTTTTTGGTGTTCTAACCACTCATCCCAAGCTTTTTGAGAAACGCTATTAAACAGGTCTTCACCTTTAGGGCCAGGATAAGGAGGTTTCTCCATTCCCTCTAATTCTTCTTTGTACTTTCTGCACATTACTTTTTTAGGCATTTAAATCACTTTTTCAATTATTTTAGTAACGGGAGCCGGTGTTCCTACCGATTTTAAATCATTTACATTAAACCACATCTGATTATTCCCAAGTTTTTTTGAAGAGTCAGATTCAAACTTCAAAATTAGACTATCTATATCTAAGTTGTAATGACTAAAGCTGTGTTTTATCTTTAGCCTTTCCTTGGAAATTAAATTGGATTCTTTGATAAGGTTCTTAGAATAATCATCTCTCAGCCCAGCTTCTTCAAA